>JALQZL010000085.1 GCA_023258355.1 Wenzhouxiangellaceae bacterium
GATGAGGCAGTCAGAAACTGTGATGCGCTTTTGGTCATTGGCTCATCACTCATTGTCATGTCTGGTTATCGGATCGTGAAAAAAGTTCACGAGATGGGCAAACCTGTCATTGCAATCAATCGTGGCATCACCAGAGCGGATGATCTCCTTAGCTTTAAAGTCAACAAGGACTGCATACAAACGATTGAGGATGTAGAGGCCACTCTTAGCTGAGCAGCCCAATGTGCCGAAGACCACCTGCACTCATTGGTGGCCATCGACACGTTTTCACCAGCGAAGTGAAATCGCTGGTTTTTAGGGGGTGTAGTTGGCGGGTGCCGGGACGCCGAATAGCTTTTGAATAGGGAGCTCCACAATTTCTGAGTGTCCCCATGCCGACTCTGTAAATGAGGACGGTGTATAGCTAAAGGTTCCCTCATTGCTATTTGAGAAAACAAACAGACCCGTTCCCCCTGACTCCCTTTGGACAGTTCCGGGAGAGAAGTCGCCAAAAACCATCCCGGTAGGCGAAACAAAATTAATCTCGACACGATTGCCCTCCGGTATCCCACTGCCCACCAGAAAGATTGGATTACCTTGGTCATCATAAATGTACCAATAGGCCACCGCTAGTGGATCGCCATTGGGCTGCACACCGAATTCAAGTGCAAACCCGTGCCCATCTTGAGATGCTTGATACCACGATCCAGAATGCCCCGGACCAATGCTCGGCTCAGACTGAGTTGAGCCAGGGCCGCTGAGTTCGGTGAAGCCATTGTCATAAATTCGAACATAATCCACCATCATCTCTGCAGGCAAAGGTGCAGTGATCGCAGCACGGTTGCTAATGTTAGGGTAGGTACCACCCACAGCGACATTCAGAATCATAAAATGAGGCTGGTGGAACTCCTCACAGTCTGTGCAGCTAGACTGGCTGATGTCCATGGCCCAAATTTCTCGACCATTTAAATAAGTCTTCACATAGCTGGGCGTCCAGTCCATGGCGAATAATTGATATTCCCCTGTCAAATCGGCTGGCTCGGTCAAGCCTGGGCTGTATGTGCGGCCATAAAGTGCATGTGACCCCTGGCTCTCCCAGTGGGCGGTGGAGCTCACCCACCGATTGACGGTGCCGTCACGTACAGCATCTCGCCAACCCATTTCCATGATGTCAAGTTCCCCACTGTCAGGCCATCCCACAGTGGCAAAGTTATTGCCCAGCGTCCAAAACGCTGGCCAGAGTCCATCTTGTAGGTCTGGCATTTTTATGCGGGCCTCGATGTAGCCGTATTTCACCATGACTTTATCTTGGGTCCGGATTCGAGCAGATGTAAAACCAGTCCGATTTGAACCGACCACAGTCTCACGCACCGTGATCACCAAGTTCCCATCTTCGATGCGGGCGTTATCTACACTGTCCGTGTACTGCTGAAGCTCCCAATTGCCCCAACCATTCACTCCGTTCCCGATGTCATAGGACCAAAAGGCCTCGTTAGGTTGCGTCCCAGAGTCAAATTCATCACTCCAGACATTTGGCAAAGGTGGCGTTGCCCACACACAGACACTCCCCAAAATCCCTACTAGTCCTATAGAGGCTAGCCCCAAATATTGTCCAAGTCGTTGCCACATTTCGCTGAAATTCCCGTGTTTGTTAAAATAAATGACAGCGTTATCATAGCACTGACTTTTTCGCCTGATCAACCGCCGAAATGGGCGAGTTGGGCCTGATTTTCATCCGCTTTGGAGCCACCGTCATATGCACGCAAAATCGAAACCTAGGGGAGATTTTTTGGCGTTTTTTCAGCATCTTAGAGAGAACTACCTCGCAAGGGCACAATCTGTCCTGGTGGGCCTTCTTATGTCCTCTCACAGCCATGCCACTCCGCCAGAGGCCCCGATCATCTATCAACTAAAAACAGATTCACTGATCATTGAGATTGAAGTAGATAGCAGCCGGCTCAGAGAGGAGTTTGGACCAAGGTTCGATGAGACCGCTTTTGTCCGCAGTGTTCGAAGCAATGGCGTCGAGTTAATCGGCCCATGGGGTCTCACCGATGAGTTTGGGTTGCTTGGCGATGGTGTGCTTGGCTACGAGCAAGCAGCCATGCATGACCCCTTCATCAAAATTGGTGTTGGCAAACTCATAAAAAACACGGCAGGTAATTATGCATTTGACCATCGATACCCTGTCAGAACAGAGTTTCCAGTCAATGTCTCTTTTTCGGACAACACACTGACAGTCAGCCAAACAAGCACTCTAGTCAACGGCTTCCAATATGACTACGCCAAAACCTACATCTTATCGCCCGATGGTGAGCTATCCATCCAGTACCGCATGAAAAACATCGGCAAGGTGTCTTGGACTTTTGAGCACTATAACCACCACTGGTTCCGTGCGTCATCTTATCCAATAGACGGGCATTACCGAGTCTTAACCTCCTTTAACTTGCCCGTCACGGAGAGCACCTTTATTCAACACACCCAATCATTGGAAGTACCCAAGCGTCTTGAATCTGGTGAAGCCGCCTACTATGTCACACCATTGAAAGATCCCTCACCGAACCTTAATCAGTTCACTATCCAGCTTAAAAGGCAAGACTTTGTTCACTACGAGGGCTCTGCTTCACCAGAGCGTTTCGCACTGTATGCTGATGCGGCAGGATTTTGTCCTGAGATTTTTTCAAAGCATTCATTGGCACCCACCGAAGAACTGCGCTGGTCGTCCAATTACCGCTTTGTGGCGCCTCAATAAAAAGGCATGCACCTACTCAGCGATCTAGGCCTCGAAGTGCTCGGGAAGCCAGTGGCATGGTCAGCATTGTGCTCATGGCTGCCATCACCAATAGCGCGGTAAACATCTGTGGTGAGATAATCAATTTATCAAGCAAGACATTGGCAAAGATAATCATAATCAGTGCTTTGGTTTGCAAGAGCCAAGCAATCACTTGCGCTTCCCCCTTTTGCCATCCCAACAAATGCCCCGCCACTTGAGCACCCATCCACTTGCCAAACACAGAAACCAAAAGGAGAGCCAAGGCAACAATCAATACACTGGCATTACTCAGCACCCACTCCGTCTTCAATCCTGTTGACAAGAAAAACACAGGCATAAGCACAAGTAATACTATCTCTCTGAGCTGATCTAGAAGGCGCTCGTCAAACCAGTCACGGTCCATGACCGCCCCTGCCAAAAAGGCACCGACCATATAATGAAGGCCTGCCCAGTCGGCCAATAATGCGCTGATGACAAGCCAAATAATGCCTGCAAACCATCGGTCAGCCATGGGTAGTTTCGGAAATAATCGTCGGACCCATTGGGCAGCAACCACCAGAAACACAATAAACCCTGCTTGTTTCCAAAGGCTGTCTACTTCCATGACCACCAAAGCCAGAATGGCCCATACTGCGATGTCATCCAAGCTTGCATAGCGAAGCACTCGCTGTCCCAAGCCCTGACGCAACACGCCTAATTTCCGCATAAAAAGAACCAGAATAGGAAGCGCCGTCACACTACAGGCCATGCCAATGCCTAAGGCAAATTGCCAAGTGCTTGCCTGCTCACCTTGCCAACTTCCATTGAGGAGTAGGATGACGTTAGCAGCACCTGCACCCAATATAAGTGGAAAAAACAAGGCAGCCCCCGCACTAACCAGACCGTCTTTTCTCTGCCGCCACGCCTCACGCAGATCCATCTCCAAGCCCGCCAGCCATACAAATAAGATGACGCCCCAACTGGCAATGCCGCTCAGCATCCAGATCACTTCATTAGAAAAAATGCCTGTGTAGTACTGAGGAAAAGCGGCCCCAAGTAGCCCTGGGCCCAAAACCAGACCCATAAGAATCTGCACCACGACCAAAGGGGCCCAATGGTCTGTGCGACCAATGCGCCACACCAGATAGGGTGCGGCAAAGATAATCGCTAATGCCATCAGCATCTGCTGCATGGCGCTCATCAAGAGAATCTCCATGTGTCATGCTGGGCCACGTTCAAAAGCGCCCCAACCAAACTAGAGCGTGGCACAATGCTGTACGAGAGCTTGGATTTGAGGCCAATCAGCGGACTTGACCGCTTCTGATGGAACCATCCAAGAACCACCGACCGCAACAACATTGTGAAGTGAAAGATAGGTGGGCGCATTGTCTAGCGTGACTCCACCCGTTGGGATGAACTTAACACTTGAAAATGGACCCGCAAATGACCGCAGTGTCTTAACCCCTCCAGCACTCTCTGCCGGAAAGAACTTGAAGAAATCATATCCATGACTTAACCCCAACATGATCTCAGAGGCTGTCGCAACGCCAGGGATAAGGGGGCATCGGGAGTTTCTCGCTGCCTCGTAAAGCGCGGGTGTCGCACCAGGCGAAATAGCAAATTGAGCGCCAGCATCTTCAACCTTAATGAGTTCATTGGCTCCTAGGACGGTGCCAGCACCGACAATGGTCTGGGGATAGTTTTTCCGGATTAGCCTGATGGCTTCACAGGCAGCCTCCGTCCGCAACGTCACTTCAAGTGCGATTCCATCGACAGCAGAGAGAATTTCAGCCAATGGTAGGGCGTGCTCAAGAGTCGGTATCTCAATCACGGCAACGACCGAGATATCAGCCATTAAAGTCATTGCAGATTGACTGTCGGAAAAAACCATACTCATGAACCTCCGGCGTCTACCGGTTTCTGATGACATAGTGACGCGCCAAGCAAACCTGGTTCTGGATGTGTCACAACAAGAATACTGACCTGCTCTAAATGGGCGGCAAAACGTCCTTTGTCCAAGAATCGCTCCCTAAAGGCACTGGATTTCAGAAACGGGACAAAACGAGGCACGATACCACCGGCGATTGCCACTGTCTTCGCGCCATGAAAAAGAGCCGCATCTCCCGCCACGCTCCCCAAAATAGCGCAAAACCGAGCCAAAGCAGCCCGAGAGGTGCGATCATCACCAGCCAACGCGCATTTTACGATGTCAGCAGGTGGGGTCAGGCTACTATCAGGCGTTGCTGACTTGGCTGCAGGAATATCATTCATGGCTGCATGGATCTCGGAGAGACCTCGACCCGACAGCGCTCTCTCGATTGAGACACGACCATGGCGTGCTGCCATCCAATCATGGATCCGTCGCTCCTCAGTCCCCAACGCTGCAAAGCTGATGTGTCCACCCTCTGTCTCAATAACTTGCCATTGACTGGCTTGATCTCGCAATAGCAAAGCGACACCCATTCCAGTTCCTGGACCGATGACACTGACAGGATCTGCAATCGGGTCTCTGGCAGGACCATACAACACCTCATATTCGTCTGAACGCAAGGCACTCACGCCGTGAGCGGCTGCGCCAAAGTCATTGAGCACACAAAGCTCTTCTAGCCCAAGGGCATCAGCCAGTTCAAGACGGTTAAATGCCCAGGCGCGGTTTGTCAGCCGAATATCATCACTGGTGACTGGGCAGGCAACAGCCAATGCTGCCCGCTTTGGCTGGACTTTGACCTGAGTCAGATAATAGCGGGCAGCCTGTTGTAGACTGGCAAATTCAGACGTTGGCAAAACCTTAAGCTCGCTGAGCTCTGGCCGATGCTTTCCCTGCGTTGCCAGCACAAATCGGGCGTTCGTCCCCCCAATGTCGCCTACCAGCCAAGGCTCACTCATCTGCCCGCCTCCTCAGCATAAAATAAGGTGCTCGCACCCAACTCAGCATCAGAGACCTGCTCTCTGACGTGACCAAACAACTCTCGACCCAAGCCATAGACTGGCGCTTGAGCGCCTCCTTCATGCTGGCTCATGGATGATGACGCAGGCAGGGCACTCTCAAAGGACATCACACCACGCTCTGCATCAATCACCACAAGATCACCCTCTTGAATCTGTCCAATGGCACCCCCTGTGACTGCCTCAGGCACCACATGGATAGCGGCCAACACGCTACCAGAGGCCCCTGACATACGTCCATCCGTCAACAAGGCGACGCTTTGACCGCGATCTTGCAAGACCTGCAACGTCGGTGTGAGCTTATGAAGTTCTGGCATGCCATTGGCTTTGGGTCCTTGCTGCCGAATGACAGCGACAAAATCCCCTTCCAACTGACCATTTTTAAAAGCAGCTAGGAAGCTATCTTGTGATTCAAATACTTTGGCTGGCGCTGAAATTGAACGATGGATTGGATCGACTGCTGACACTTTTACAATGGCTCGCCCAACATTACCAGTTAACAGTCGCAGCCCACCCTCGCTCGAGAATGGCTCTGAAACTGGTCTGACAATATTGGTATCGAGTGAGGCTGTGGGTCCGGATCGCCAGTAGAGCTTGTCATTGTCTAAGTAGGGTTCATCTGTCTGCTGGTGTAGGTCACCACCATGCACACAAGCGATATCGGGATGTAAAAGACCCGCATCTAGAAGCTCTTTCATCACCACACTCAGCCCACCGGCCGCATGGAAATGGTTAACATCTG
>JALQZL010000086.1:0-264 GCA_023258355.1 Wenzhouxiangellaceae bacterium
CCATCCGTTTTTGGCCAGAATTGGCCCCGATATCTTGAGCCCTGATCTCACCTGGCGGGAGGTGGCCGATCGACTCAACAGCAAGGCGTTCTCAAATCGTGCGCTCAGTTCGGTGTATCTCGATCAAGCGTTTTTGGCTGGCTTGGGTAACTATCTTAGAAGTGAGATTCTTTTTATGGCAGGCACGCATCCTCTTAAAAAAGCGCGCGAGTTGACGCGTGGGGAGCGTGGGAAGCTGGCTCGAACAACCCTCGATGTGGCGAA
>JALQZL010000086.1:274-6384 GCA_023258355.1 Wenzhouxiangellaceae bacterium
CCTACACGACGCTCTTCCGATCTGCTATCAATTGGGGGGTGTCACTTTGCCTGAGCGTCAATACAAGGCGTTGAGAGAAACTGGTTTGACCCATGGTAAAGCCCGCTTTTTTGTGTTCGCTCGGGCCAGCCAGCGTTGTCGAGTGTGTCATGCAAACATCCAAAGAGACTCGGCTAACTCGAGAAGAATTTATATCTGCCCACGGTGCCAGCCGCTTTAAATGGCTGCGGGTCAAATAACCCGAGGGCTTTTGTCGGCTCTTCACTGAAGCATGCAGGTCTCGGGGATACACTGAAGAATGAACGAACTCATAACAAACATCAGCCATCCATTGATGGACAAACAGGGAGCATGACATGACCTTATCCGTAAATGCCTATGCCGCCATGGAGGCTGGCCAAGCGCTCGTTCCTTGGTGGGGTGGGGCGATCTCTACCCCGCTGGTCCGATTCGTTTCTTGGCAGGCACAGAGGCGTTGGTCGGATTTATGTTGATCACTTGGTCAGCCTCTTTTACCTACCTTGTGATGGCAAGAACCTGGGGCGCACGGCCCGATTCAATCCTCTGATGGATCGGCCTTAGCGGGGGAACTACAGGGGTATCAGCAAGAAGAATATACCAGCGAGCCCCAAGAGGATGAGTAGGGTGAGGCAACCACAGCCGGTTCGGATGATTTCACCAAACGAATCACCGCCTGCCAAAGCGCCGAGCAGGATGATGATGGCGAGCAATGTCAAAATTTCTATCATTTGAAAATCAGAGTAGCAGACTTTGATGGTCCGTGCCTTTATTAGACAGTATGCATATAATGAAAGGCCTGCGGCATTGTCGGGGGACTGAACTCGAGGGGCTGATAACAGACACCAATGACGCCGATAGGGGATATCGATGGTGACAGCGACCCTATCCCCCTATACTAGAGCCATAGCCGTTTACTTTTTGATACCGAATTTTGGAGAAAGACCATGTCAGAAGCAGCCAAATGTCCTGTGATTCACTTTGAGCCCAAGCAGGCCAAAGCAGAAGCACGCACGAACGCCGATTGGTGGCCGAACCAACTTAGCCTGGCCATGCTCCGTTACAACTCACCCCACTCAGATCCGATGGGTGAGACCTTCAACTATGCCGAGGCCTTTAAAAAGGTGGACCTCGATGCTGTCGTTGCTGATTTACATGCATTGATGACAGATTCTCAAGACTGGTGGCCAGCGGATTGGGGTCATTACGGTGGCTTGTTTATTCGGATGGCTTGGCACAGCGCCGGTACCTATCGGATTAGCGATGGTCGCGGCGGCGGCGGTGCTGGACAGCAACGGTTTGCGCCACTAAACAGCTGGCCTGATAACGCTAACTTGGATAAAGCCCGTCGCTTGCTGTGGCCGATCAAACAAAAATACGGTGCGGGTTTATCTTGGGCGGATCTGATGATCTTGGCCGGTAATGTGGCTTTGGAGTCCATGGGCTTCAAGACCTATGGCTTTGGTGGAGGCCGTCCCGATGTGTTTGAACCTGAGAACATTTATTGGGGTCCTGAAGGCGAGTGGCTGGAAGACCAGCGCTACAGCGGTGATCGTGAGCTAGAAAATCCTTTGGCTGCAGTCCAAATGGGCCTTATTTACGTCAATCCTGAGGGCCCCAACGGCAATCCAGACCCGCTGGCCTCGGCCAAAGACATTCGTGAGACGTTTGCTCGGATGGCCATGAATGATGAAGAGACGGTGGCGCTGACCGCCGGTGGCCACACATTTGGGAAGTGTCACGGCATTGACGATCCTGAAAAATATGTGGGTCCCGAACCCGAAGGTGCTGATATTACTGAACAAGGGCTTGGCTGGAAGAATACCCGCGGCAC
This sequence comes from Wenzhouxiangellaceae bacterium, assembly GCA_023258355.1. Taxonomy (GTDB): domain Bacteria; phylum Pseudomonadota; class Gammaproteobacteria; order Xanthomonadales; family Wenzhouxiangellaceae; genus Wenzhouxiangella. Next base: position 2,127 of record JALQZL010000086.1, read on the forward strand.
AGGGCATGGTGTGAACACCATCACCAGTGGCATTGAGGGTGCTTGGACCAACAACCCAACCCAGTGGGATAACGGCTACTTCGACAACCTATTCGGTTATGAGTGGGAACTGGTGAAAAGCCCAGCAGGTGCTTGGCAGTGGGAGCCGAAAGAGGAGTCTGCACGGATTGTGCCCGATGCCCATGACCCGAATTTGAAAAACAAGCCGATTATGACCACGGCGGATATGGCCCTTCGCATGGATCCCAGTTATGAAAAGATTTCGCGACACTTCTGGGAAAACCCTCAAGCGTTTGAAGAAGCCTTTGCCAAGGCTTGGTACAAACTGACACACCGGGACATGGGGCCGATCTCACGGTATGTGGGCAAGTTGGTGCCTGATTCAGAGCCGCTGATTTGGCAAGATCCTGTCCCCGCCGTTGACCATCCTTTGGTGAATGCGGCGGATGTCCAAGCATTGAAAGCCAAAGTGCTGGAGACAGGTCTCGGCATCGATGAATTGGTGCGGACCGCCTGGGCCTCAGCCGTCACCTTCCGAGGAACAGATAAACGGGGTGGCGCCAACGGTGCCCGTATTCGCCTCGCGCCTCAAAAAGCTTGGGAAGTGAATCAACCTGACGCATTAGACCGCGTGTTGGATGTGTTGGCGGGTGTGGCTGAAGAATTCAATGGTGCACAAACCGATGGCAAGAAGATCTCCATCGCTGACATCATTGTGCTGGCAGGCTGTGCTGGCGTTGAGGCAGCGGCAGCCAAAGCGGGCCACTCGATTGAGGTGCCCTTCACACCAGGTCGCACAGATGCGAGCCAAGAGCAAACCGATGTTGAGTCTTTCGCGGTGCTTGAGCCACAAGCCGATGGGTTCAGAAACTATATGGCCAAAGGGTTGGCCGGGTCGCCTGAACAATGGCTGGTTGAGCGGGCGGCGTTGCTCACATTGACTGCCCCAGAAATGACTGCGCTGGTCGGTGGTCTGCGTGCCTTGAAAGCCAACTGGGATGGCTCAGCGCTTGGTGTCTTCACCGATCGCCCTGGTGAGCTCACAAATGACTTTTTTGTGAACTTGTTGGCGCCTGGCATGGACTGGAAGCCTTCAAAGCAAGAAGGTGTGTTCGATATTGTCGACCCAGCTTCTGGGGAGGTGAAATGGCAAGGCAGCCGTGTTGATCTGGTGTTTGGTTCAAATTCAGAGCTTCGCGCCATTTGCGAAGTCTATGGTGGTGCTGATGCCAGTGAAAAGTTTGTTCATGACTTTGTTAAAGCATGGACAAAAGTGATGATGTTAGATCGTTTCGATTTGGCATAACATGAAATAAAAAGCCCAATACATTGGGTCCAACGCCAAGAAAAGCCCCTCTGCTGAGGGGCTTTTTTTTGATCTTTTGCGGTGTGAAGTAGGCCAGATGAAGTGATGTTCAGATCATGTTAAGATAATCAACGAACTCAAAACGAAAGGTCAGACTATTTTCCAAACGGCCGTTGGTAGCTAAATTTATTACCGCTCGAGCCACTAAGAAAAAAAATGAACTAATGGACGGAGCGGTGTCACCAATCCGTACATCGGTAGAGTTTATGCTTAAAACCACACCGTATAGTGTGGTGACCCTTAAGACCGAATAACAATACAAAATAAAGGTTTTAAGGCGATTTGACGCACAGCGTCTGCATGGTAGTTCAAATCAAAGCCTGCGCCTTAAATGGTGCCGAGTGGTGAAATCCATGGGACTGGTCGGCTTTGGTGCTTTATCGATGCTTGAGGCATCACCAACATACAATTCAGCAACTTTTGGTGAAGTGATTCGTCAGTGACGTGGCACCGTGGGCATTGGTATGTCCCATGATTTTGTCTTTCTGTGGCGCTTTTGCGTCTAGTTCATCTCGTCAGACCTGTTTTGCTTTCAATTTTTTAATTGAATATTCATTTAAACCAAAAGGACCAACAATGAGACGAAATCGTTTATCCGAAGCCATTGGCTGGGTGCTCGCTGCGGGCGCTGCCACCACAGTTCAGGCGCAAGATACCGAGTCCCAAGATGAGTCACAGAGCCGTGAGGTAGACCGCATGATCGTCACCGCCACACGTACTGAGGCCCAAGACATGCAAAGCACAGCCTTGGCTGTGCAAGCCATGGATGGGGAAACCCTCGATGAGATGGGCGTGGACAACTTTGATGATCTGCAGGCCAGTATGCCTGGCATCACAGCAGCGAGTCGTGGCCCAGGTCAGCAAACCATTTTCATCCGTGGCATGGCTGTCCAGCCAATCACTGTTCTGCTGTCTGCTGCGCAGGGAAGTCAACCGAATGTCGCGCTCTATTTAGACGAGCAACCTGCCACGGCCCCGGGTCGAAACATGGACATCTACGTGACCGATTTGGAGCGTATTGAGGTCTTGCCTGGACCGCAAGGGACGTTGTTTGGTGCGAGCTCTCAAGCAGGGACGATTCGCTACATCACCAACAAACCGCAGTTGGGCACCTATGAGGCCGGCTTCACAGCCAGCTCATCGTTTATCAAACACGGTGATATGAATGCCAGCGGCGAGGGTTATTTCAACTTACCCATCGGTGATCGCACCGCCATGCGTTTGGCTTATTACAGTGTTCAATTGGGTGGTTATATCGACAACACCTTTGGCGAATTCACCCTAGATCCCTCTATCAATCCCGATTCAACAGTGGATCTTGGTCCAGATGCGACCTATGAAACAACCAACAATCTAGACCTTGTTGAGGAAGACTTTAACGATAGCTTCTACAAAGGCATTCGCTTGGGTCTGTACCATGAGGTGAACAATGACTGGGATGTGTTGATCCAAAACACGTATCAGCAGTTGGGTGCAGACGGGGTCTTTGACTATGATCCAGAGGTCGGTGATCTCGAGGTAAATCGCTATTTCCCTGACAAGTTGAGAGATGAATTCAACCAACTGTCTTGGACGGTCAATGGTCGTGCGGGGATGTTAGATCTGGTCTACACCGGTGCTTACTTAGATCGCCAAGTGGATCAGTCAGTGGACTACACGGGTTATAACAACTCAGGCGCGTTTATTGCATATTACACCTGTACTTACAATAACCCGGACTACATCACGAACTACAACATTGATCCACAATTCATCACAGAAAACAGAGCTTGTTTGGATCCTACCAAAGGCGCCATTATTGATCAGGCGCACTCGCGCTTGACCAATGAGTTGCGATTCTCGACGCCGTCTGATAACCGTTGGCGTTTTGTCGGTGGCGTCTTTATGGATGACTACAAAATCGAAACCCAGGATGATTATGCGTATCTGGCAACCGCGGATCTTGGGTTTGCGCCCAACGCACCCATTCCTGCGGCACAAAACATCAATCCCAATGCCAGAGCGCCGGGGATTGCGTTTTTCAATGACATCACGCGAGAAGAAGAGCAAATCGCTTTCTTTGGTGAGTTCAGCTATGAGTTGATTCCAAACACCTTGAAAGCCACTGTGGGTCTGCGTCGTTATGACCTAGAGTCATCATTTGTGGGCTCTTCGAACTTTGCCAATGGCATTTTTGCAGGGTCCATCGATGGCGACAGTGGTCGAGATTATGAGAGATCGGGTGGGCACAGTGCCGAGCCGTTGAAGCAAAAAGATACCATCACACGCTTCAATCTTTCATGGACACCCATGGATGATATCTTGATGTACGCCACATACTCAGAAGGGTTCCGACCAGGTGGCTTTAACCGCGGCGGCGGCTTGCCTTCGGTGAACCCTGACTTCCCCACAGTGGGTGTCACCTACGAGACAGATGACGTGGTCAACTATGAGTTTGGATGGAAGACATCCCTGTTGGATAACACCTTGCGCTTTAACGGCAGTGTCTACTGGATTGAGTGGGAGAACATGCAAGTCTCTCGCTTTGATCCACAAAATGTCTCCATTCTCACCTTTATCGAAAACTCGGCAGATTCAGAGATTTTTGGTATTGAGGGTGACTTTGTGTGGCGTGCCACACAAGACTTCACTGTCTATGGTGCGTTTTCTTACAACGATACTGAGTTGACGGCTGTCGATGCACAGGTCATTGAGCTCGCACCTGTGGGTTCAAGCTTGCCCTTGGTGCCGAAGTATCAGACCTACCTCCGTGGGCGATACGAGACCATGGTGGATTGGGGCTTTGCTGATACAGCCTTTGCCCAAGTCTCTGGCTCGTATGCATCGCATACCTTCAGCTCATTGGTGGCAGAAGTCCGCCAGCGCCAATCGGGCTACTCCATCTTCAATGCG
>JALQZL010000087.1 GCA_023258355.1 Wenzhouxiangellaceae bacterium
CTCGCGTCAATACGAAATTGGACATCGTGGGCGGAATTTGAGACCGACTGAAGCAACAACTGGCGGTCACAATGTGCAGGAGGGGTAGAGAACTCGAACTCAGCGCTACCCGATGAGGCTAAAATCGTCTAAAAATCAAAAAATACAGCTTAAAATCAATAGGTTGAAGCATATTATCTGACTCGTTTTATCATGTGGCCCATCCAGACCCGCCACCCCAGAATCACACATTGAATCGAAAATGCATCACATCGCCCTCGCAGACCACGTAATCACTGCCCTCAAGTCTCAATTTGCCCGCGGCCTTGGCCCCCGCTTCACCCTGACAAGCCAGATAGTCATCGAATGACGTGACTTCTGCTCGGATGAAGCCTCGCTCAAAGTCTGTGTGGATTCGGCCGGCTGCTTGGGGGGCCGTGGATCCTTTAGCAACAGTCCAGGCTCTGACTTCCTTGGGCCCAGCCGTGAAGAAAGTCAATAAATCAAGTAGCGCATAACCCGAACGAATTAGCCTGTTAAGACCAGGCTCCGTCTGACCCGCATCTGCCAAAAACTCGGCTTGGTCTTCAGGCTCTAGTTGCGCCAATTCCGCTTCAAACGCTGCGCTGAGTACAACGACTTCGGCTGCCTGGGCCTCAGCATAGGCTTGCAAAGCGGAAACATAATCGTTATCGACCAAGCCATGATCGGCCACGTTGGCCACATACAATACGGGCTTATTGGTAATGAACTGCCAGGGTTTTAACAGGTCCTCGTCTTCAGCAGAGATTGTCATCATTCGAAGGGGTTGGCCCTGCCCAAGATGACCGACCACACGCTCGAGGATGCCAGCCAATCGGGTGGCTTCCTTGTCGCCTGAGCGGGTTTGCTTACGGGTCTTCTCGAGCGCTTTTTCGGCAGCCTCTAGGTCTGCCAAACAAAGCTCAGTGTCAATGATCTCAATGTCTGCCATCGGATCGATTCGCCCTGCAACGTGTGTGATGTCATCATCTTCAAAACACCTCACGATATGGGCAATCGCATCCGTCTCGCGAATGTGGGCGAGGAACTTATTGCCGAGACCCTCTCCTTTGGATGCACCCGCCACTAGCCCAGCAATATCGACAAATTGCATCATCGTGGGGACCACTTTTTCTGGCTGAACAATCGCTGCCAACTGGTCTAGCCGTGGATCAGGGACAGCGACCATACCCACATTGGGCTCAATGGTACAAAAAGGATAATTCTCGGCAGCAATTTCGGCCTTGGTCAAGCAGTTAAAGAGGGTTGACTTACCCACATTGGGTAAACCCACGATGCCGCATTTAAAACCCATCAGGTGCGCTCCTAACTGTCTTTGGTATGAAGTTTCTGAACTGCTGACTCTGCTTGACCGCGCCACCAAAGTGGCACAATCGGCAATGCTTGACGAATAGCGTCTTCGATGGCGCCTTCGTCAGGTGCACTGGCCCGACCCAACACCCAGGGGGTGACTTGCTCGCGCGTGCCTGGGTGCCCAATGCCAATTCTTAACCGCCAAAAATTCGGGCTCCCGACATGTGAAAACGTGCTTCTCAAGCCATTGTGTCCGCCATGCCCACCGCCGAATTTCAGACGAACATCGCCCGGTGGCAAATCCAGATCATCGTAGGCAACCAGCAAGTGGTCCAACCCAATGTCATAAAAATCCATGACGGCTCTGATCGCCTGCCCGGAGTCATTCATGAAGGTGTCGGGACGAAGAAAAATGAGCTCCTGCCCGTCGGACTTGACCTTATCCACTGCGCCAAACAGTTTTTTAGTGGCCTTCAAACTGAAAGGGAGTGCCTTCGCCATGGCATCTAAAAACCAAAACCCGGCGTTGTGCCGGGTTCGGTCGTATTTGCTGCCCGGATTTCCGAGCCCAGCGATCAGCCAGCGCTCAGCCATCAGGTCAAATTACCCTTCAGACTCGCCTTCAGCCCCGCCTTCATCCTCAGCCGCTGGCGCTGTGGCCTCGGTTTCTACAGACTCGGCCGCTTGTGCATCAGCTTCAGCTGCTGCTGCGCCGGTTCCTTGGCTTTCTCTGATGAAGATGGTGCTGACAACCGCCATGTCGTTTTCTGGATCATTCTCAACGGCTGGGATACTGACACCTTTTGGGAGATCGATTTGGCTCAACATAATGCTGTCGCCAGGGCTGAGTTTCTCCAAATCAACCGTCAAATACTCCGGAAGGTCCTTAGGCAGTGCAGAAATTTCAACTTCAGTCAGCTGGTGAGAGACAACCACGCCAGCTGCCTTCGCTGCAGGTGAGGTCTCTTCGTTGACGAAATGAATCGCAACACTGACCCGGATCTCTTCATCATCACGGATCCGTTGGAAATCCGCATGATTAATCAAGGGCTTGAAAGGATGGCGTTGCAAGTCACGCAGGATGACTTTTTGCACCTTATCGGCCACATTAATTTCCAAGACCGATGATTGGAAAGATTCTTCCTCGATAGCATGGATCATGTAGTTATGGTCTAGGGTAACCATCGCAGGCTCGCGACCGGCACCGTAAATAATGGCAGGCACTCGCCCAGCACGACGCAGGCGGCGGCTCGCACCCTTCCCTACATCTTCGCGCATCTCAGCCTGAATTTTGAACTGTTTTGACATGGCTTTAATTCTCTATGTGGTTAGTTAAGTCAATAATCTTTGCCAGACTGTCCGCGACCAGACAACTCGGGCAAGCCCCCTAGTATACCTGCCCCAATCACCAAAAGAGAAGCCCTAGAGAGGTATTTTGCGATCTCTGAAGCACCCAGACATCGGAACTGATACACTGAACTAGCTGTCTACAAGGGGGTGGCTCTCTTCACTTGGCCGATGTCAGGAAATCGACCGGGCCACGACGGAGGCACCGAAGTGATCGACAAACCACTGTATTAACAACCACGGAGAAGATATCACCATGAATCAGCCCTACCAATCAACGACCACGCATGGCCGCTCGATAGAGGTTGATGAAAATGCGCGTCGAGTACTCAGGAACACATGGAATCTCTTGGCCATGACACTGCTTTTCAGTGCTGGCATGGCGCTCTTAGCCATGAGGGCTGGATGGGGTTACCCAGGCCCAATCGTGGTGCTGGCTGGTTATTTCGGCCTGCTCTTTCTCACAGCCAAGTTGAGGAACTCAGGCTGGGGCATTTTGAGTGTTTTCGCACTCACAGGCTTCATGGGGGCGACTTTTGGGCCCATCATCAGTGCGTATCTCACTGTCTTTAGCAATGGCAGCGAGTTGGTGGCGGCCGCTTTTGGGACCACAGCCATCGCCTTTGTCGGGCTGTCTGCTTTTGCCTTGGTCACCAAGAAGGATTTCAGCTTCTTGGCACCCATGCTCTTTGTAGGGATTTTAGTGGCCTTTATTTGTGGCCTGATCGCCTTATTCTTCCAGCTCAGTGCACTGAGTCTTGCCGTGAGCGGGATGTTCTCTTTGCTGATGTGCGGTTTGATTCTGTTTCAGACGCAAGCCATCATCCAAGGCGGTGAACGCAATTACATCATGGCCACCGTCACTTTATTCGTCTCCATTTACAATCTATTTTCAAGCCTGCTTCATCTATTTGGCTTTATGTTTGGCGAAGAATAAGGAAACATGGCGCTGGCCAAATGGTCGGCGCAGGCGGGTGCCAAACCCAACCCATTCCTGTAGTGCCCGGCGTTGATCCACAACCCGGGCTTTTTTTTGTCAACCAAACCCACGGATGGTCTTCCCTCACCAAAGCCTGGCCGAAACCCTGTCCACTGCTGGACCAAATTATCGGGGGTGGCATGGGGCCATGTGGTTTGTGCAACTTCCATAAGCTGTCGGTTGGCGTGTTCACTTGGGCGATAGTCATATCCGACATCCTCCACAGTCGAGCCAACAAGCAGATGACCATCAGCTCTTGGAATCAGGTAGCCCTGACCGGTGTTGATGATGTGTGCGGGGAGGTCTCTTGGGGCGAGTCGATACAGCAGCATCTGTCCTCTTTTCGGTGAGATGCCCAGCGGCGCCAAACCGGAGGCTTTCAAAATGTCATCTGTCCAAGCGCCTGCAGCAATCACCACATGCGTCGCCAAGTAGCTTTGTCCGCCGATGGCCTTAACTGTGAGCTGATTACCACTGCTGTGCACCACTCGGCTGATGGGTGAATCGGTGATGATGGTTACCCCCAGATCCAAAAGTGCCCGACCAAGCGCCTGTATCAATCTTGGATTACGGATCTGGTAAACGTCGGGCAATAAGATGGCTGGCCAATCTTGGTTCGGCAACCTTTTATCAAAATCAGCACGATGACCCAGCACGAAGGGCCGCTCGGTCTCTTTTACCCAATCGCTGGCCTCTGCCACAAGGTTATGGTGGTCGGGGTGACCACTGAGCAGCAATCCACTGCGTTGGTACTCACAAGCCACACCACTCCGCCGCTCAATGTCCGCAAGCCAAGCAGCCCACAGCATCTGTGACTGGCAGATGGTTTGTTCAACCCATGGGTCATATCGCCAGGGAGGCACGGGGCCGATGATCCCGCCACCGGCCCAGCTAGACTCTCGTCCTGGGGTGGCCGCATCCAACAGCACAACGTCAATGCCTCTTATCTTCAGCGCATAGGCAGTCATCAAGCCCACAACGCCTGCCCCCACAACGATCACACGCTGATCCATGGGTGTCATGATGGGCAAAAGATCAGTTGGATGGCGTGGAGGCGATGGCCTTGGGTATGAAGCCTTCAATCAGGATCAATACAACACCCAAGACGATGGCGCTGTCAGCCAAATTAAAGGCTGGCCAGTGGAATCCATTGACATGCAGATCGATAAAATCGATGACATAGCCATACCGAATGCGATCGACCAAGTTACCCAAAGCACCGGATAACACTAAACTGATCGCCACCGGTAACAACCGAGCATTGGCCGGCAGTTTTTTTAACCAGACCAGTAAGATGCCCATGATCACCACGGCAGCTCCGCTGAGAAACCAGCGCTGCCAGCCACCTGCATCGGACAAAAAGCTGAAGGCAGCCCCACTGTTGTGCGCCAGCCTGAGATTAAACCAGGCAGTGACAGGTTCCGCCCGATATAAATCGAGTTGGGTGCTTGCCAAGTGTTTGGTCCACAAGTCGAGCATGCCCAAGCAAACCGCTAATCCGAGCCACATCGCAAACCTTGGCCAAGGCATCCGCTGAGCTACCCCCATTGACGTGCCTCACCACTGCCGTCCACATTAGACGCGCATCGCTCACATAATTCAGGATGCTCGGGGTTTTGTCCCACGCTGAGACTGTGATGCCAACACCGGGTGCATTTGGGTGCAGTGCTGGCGACAACAGCCGCCTTGAAGTTGTCACCCCTTATCTCTCCAGTGAGATCTGGTTGATCGACAGTGGCCAAATCCACTTTGGCGGTCAAGAAAATAAACCGAAGCTCATCACCAATTTCGGTCAGGTCATTTAACAGCGCACCCTCGGCCTCAACGACCACTTCAGAAGCCAATGATGAACCGATAGATCCTTCACGTCTGAGTGCTTCGAGCTTGGGTCCAATCGCTTCTCTCAACGCCCGCACTCGCTCCCAGCGCGCTTTGTCACTCTCCGAGACCGATTGTTGGATGTCAGAGGGTGCGAACCAACGTTCAAACATCACCGATGCTCCCCGCTTGCCGGGCATGCTTTGCCAAATCTCCTCAGCAGTAAATGGGCAAATCGGTGCTAACCAGCGCACCAAGGATTCGAGAATCTGCATCATGGCCGATTGTGCCGAGCGTCTTGCCCGATGGTCCTTTGGAAGCGTATACAAGCGGTCTTTAATGATGTCGAGGTAGAATGCGCCCATATCTGAACTACAAAAATGATGTAGCTTTTGATAGATCAGTGGAAAGCGGTAATGCTCATAGGCACTGATCACTTCTTGTTGCAGATCATCTGCCATTGCCAGCGCATAACGGTCCAAGGGTAACCAGTCATTGATTGGAAGCGAATCCGTCATTGGGTCAAAGTCGGCCAGATTACCGAGCAAGAAACGGGCCGTGTTGCGGATGCGCCGATACGTATCTGAGACACGCTTGAGAATCTCATCTGAGACGTGCATCTCTTGGCGATAGTCTGCTGAGGACACCCAAAGCCTGAGCACATCCGCACCTAACTGATTGACCACACTTTGCGGCGCCACCACATTACCGAGGGATTTCGACATTTTGTGACCTTGCGCATCGACGGTAAACCCATGGGTTAACACTTGTCGATAAGGCGCTTCCCCAACCATGGCAACCGATGTGAGCAGTGACGATT
>JALQZL010000088.1 GCA_023258355.1 Wenzhouxiangellaceae bacterium
CGCCAATAGTTGCCCTGAAACGAGTAAGCCAATCTTCCTTGCGTGTTGCGTGGTCAAACCTCGATAACTTCCTCAATCTGTTGAACAAAGATTGGGGTCAGTATCGCAGCGGTCCTTCGTTCGGTCAGGCTGCAATTGTTCGTGCGGACTTGGTCTCAGCGGCTGACGTGGCTGCCAACGGCATCGATGGCGCCACTGCTTTAACAGGTGACGAGTCACGTACAACCTGTCAGGCAGCTTCAGACTGTGTATACCGCTTCAACAGCTTCCGCGATCAGGACACCAGCTTCACCAGCGGTCCTCGTTCGGTCTGGCAAGCACGTTTGACTTTCCGCTACGACTTCTAAGTCCCGCAGAGAGTCGCCCCAGCAGGTCTGGGGATGATAGAAAACAAGAGGCCAGCCCCGTGCTGGCCTCTTGTTTTATTGGCGAATGGAAAAGAAATCGTTACACTAGCGCGATGGCAGTCAGTATCTTCGATCTATTCAAGGTGGGCGTCGGCCCGTCTAGCTCACACACCGTTGGTCCGATGCGTGCTGCGAGCATTTTTGCGTTGCGTCTGCAGCAAGCCGAAGTCTTATCCGAGGTTTGTCGTGTCCAAGTTGAGTTATTCGGCTCACTGGGGCACACTGGCCGCGGGCATGGCACAGACCGAGCAGTCTTGCTCGGACTCGAGGGTGAAGTACCCGACCAAGTCGATCCTGATCACATTGGAACGCGGATGGCTGCGCTAGAAGACGGCGCACCCTTGATGCTTGGCGGGTGTCAGACCGTGCGTTTGAACCTCAAAAAGGACCTGGTTTTTCACAAACGCCAAACCTTGCCCTACCATCCCAATGGCATGCGCTTTATGGCTTTCAATGCTGAGGGTGAGGTGTTGTTGACCAAAGAGTATTACTCGGTCGGTGGTGGGTTCGTGATCAATACCGATGAGGCCGCCTCTGACCGGATTGTGGCGGACACCAGCCAGGTGCGTTATCCCTTCTCAAGTTGTGATGAGTTAATGACGGTGTGTCGAGAGCATCACTTGAGAATCGCTGAGGTGATGATGGCCAATGAAATGACGTGGCGATCGGAGGCCACTATTCGGTCTGACCTGTTGGCTCTGTGGTCGGCCATGCAAGGCTGCGTTGAGCGGGGGGTGTCCACCTCGGGTGTGTTGCCTGGCAGTTTGAAAGTCCAAAGGCGAGCGCCAAAGCTCTATGAGCGGTTGCGTTCTAGGGAACACAAAGAAGATCTGGATCCTCTGGATTGGTTGAACCTGTATGCCTTGGCGGTGAATGAAGAAAATGCCGCGGGTGGTCGGGTGGTGACCGCACCGACCAACGGCGCGGCGGGCATTATCCCATCGGTGATGCACTACTACCGAAGGTTCGTGCATCAAGCCAGCGAGGAGGGCATTATCGAATTCTTACTGACCGCTGGTGCTATTGGCATTTTGTATAAAGAAAACGCTTCGATCTCCGGCGCTGAGGTCGGCTGTCAAGGCGAGGTGGGTGTGGCCTGCTCAATGGCGGCAGGCGGATTGACGGCAGCGTTGGGGGGAAGCTTGGCGCAAATCGAAAATGCCGCTGAAATTGGGATGGAGCACAATTTGGGGCTCACCTGTGACCCCGTGGCAGGCCTCGTCCAGATTCCATGTATTGAGCGAAATGCGATGGGGGCGGTCAAGGCCGTGAATGCCATGCGCATGGCGATGGCGGGTGATGGCAAGTACCATGTCAGTCTCGATAAGGTGATTAAAACCATGCGAGATACTGGCCGGGATATGAAAAGCCAGTACAAAGAGACCTCTCGTGGCGGTTTGGCAGTCAATGTGATTGAATGTTAAGGCCCACGCTTAACATCGAATTAAAGTACATACATAATTAGAAGGTTAGCGCATGGCAGAGCGTCATCTCACCAAAGAAATGGAGGCACGTCGGACGTTTGCCATCATCTCTCACCCCGATGCGGGGAAGACCACACTGACAGAGAAGTTCTTGTTGTTCGGGGGGGCGATTCAGTTGGCAGGCTCTGTGAAGTCTCGCAAAGCATCCCGTCATGCCACCTCTGATTGGATGGCGATGGAACAAGAGCGCGGCATTTCCATTACCTCATCGGTGATGCAGTTTCCCTACCATGGCCGCGTGGTGAACTTGCTCGATACGCCAGGCCATGCTGACTTTTCTGAAGACACCTACCGTGTGTTGACGGCGGTGGACAGCGCGTTAATGGTCATTGATTGCGCGAAAGGGGTGGAGGAGCGCACCGTCAAGTTGATGGAAGTCTGTCGCTTGCGCGATACACCGATTTTTACGTTCATCAACAAACTCGACCGCGAGGGACGCGAGCCAATTGAGCTTTTGGACGAAGTCGAGGAGGTGTTGGGAATTGAGTGTGCGCCGATGACTTGGCCGATTGGGATGGGCCGACGTCTTAAGGGCATTTATCACTTACTCGATGATGCCATTCATTTATACGAAGCAGGCCAAAACTATACCCGCCAAGAGCCGACAGTGATTCCAGGGCTCAATAGCAGTGAAGCGGATCAGGCTTTGGGTGAGTTGGCCCAAGAGCTCAGAGATGAGATTGAGCTGGTCAAAGGGGCCAGCCATGAGTTCGATCTTGAGCGGTATCTCAAAGGCGAACAGACCCCGGTGTTTTTTGGCTCAGCGTTGAATAACTTTGGTGTCACACCGCTATTAGATGCCTTTGTTGAGTATGCCCCAGCCCCGCAAGCCAGACCCACGCTTGGGCGCATGGTTGAGCCTGATGAGCCAAAGCTCACTGGCTTTGTGTTTAAAGTCCAGGCCAACATGGACCCGGCTCACCGAGATCGGGTGGCGTTTATGCGGGTCTGCTCAGGTGTTTTCGAAAAAGGCATGAAGCTTCATCATGTCAGAATCAATAAAGAACAACGCACCCATGGCGCACTGACCTTTATGGCAGATGAACGGGCCACGGCCGAATATGCTTATCCTGGGGACATTGTCGGTCTGCATAACCACGGCACCATCGCCATTGGTGACACCTTCACCGAGGGTGAGGCACTCCAGTTCTCAGGGATTCCGAGTTTTGCGCCTGAGCTGTTTCGACGGGTGCAGCTAAGAGACCCCCTGAAACTCAAAGCCTTGACCAAGGGCCTCACACAGCTATCAGAAGAAGGGGCGACCCAGTTTTTCAAACCATTGATCGGCAATGACTTGGTCTTGGGCGCGGTGGGTCTTTTGCAGTTTGACGTGGTGGCTTATCGGCTGTTGTCTGAGTATGGCGTAGAGGCCAAGTTTGAGAACGTCAACGTGGTGACCTGTCGCTGGGTGGATGCGGACGATGAGCGCGCCCTCGCTGCCTTTCGGTCCAAGAATGAGGGGCAATTGGCCGAGGATGGGGGTGGTCGATTGGTCTACCTGGCCCCCACCCGAGTCAATTTGGCCTTGGCTGAAGAGCGCCACCCCGAAATCACTTTCAGAGCCACGCGTGAAGTCAGCGTCTATGTCTGATGCCACACCGCGGTGGATGGCCCCTCATCGGCCTCGCATTTTCGGGTAGGCTTATAGGGGCATCGACGGGATGCTGTGATACCACTTCAAGGAGGCGAGCCCTTGCTACAACAATTACAAGGATTGATGGGGGTCGCGGTGATTCTGCTGCTGTGCTGGGGCTTGTCTGAGCGCCGAGACCTCATCGCTTGGCGCACCGCCATTGTGGGCATTGCCTTACAGCTGGGTTTGGCGATCATCGTCTTGTGGGTGCCTGCTGGCGCGCGATTATTTGATGCGGTGGCTCAAGGGTTTGTGACCTTGATTGGCTTTACCCAAGCAGGCTCTGAGTTTGTGTTTGGTTCGATGATGGACACCGACCAGTTTGGGTTCATTTTTGCTTTCCAAGTGTTGCCAACCATCATCTTTTTTTCTGCTTTGATGTCCTGTTTGTATCACCTAGGCCTCATGCAAAAAATTGTCTCGGGCATGGCGTGGGTGATGGTCCGCTTGATGCGCTTATCAGGGTCAGAGTCGCTAGCGACCGCGGCCAATGTCTTTGTTGGGCAGACTGAAGCGCCTTTGGTGGTCAAGCCGTTCATTAGCAACATGACCCGCTCGGAGCTATTTGCCCTGATGACCGGGGGCATGGCCACCATCGCAGGGGGCGTGTTGGCGGCGTATGTGCTGTTGCTCGGTGGCAGTGATCCTGCCATGCAGGCTTACTATGCCAAGCACCTGATTTCAGCCTCGATCATGGCCGCGCCCGCAGCGCTGGTGATGGCCAAGCTGATCGTGCCGGAGACGGAGATCTCTGAGACGCTGGGTGAGGTGAAAACCCCTATTGATCAGCCCCATGTCAACTTAATTGAAGCGGCCGCTGCCGGGGCAAGTGAAGGCTTGAAGCTGGCCCTCAATGTGGGGGCGATGATTCTCGCTTTCTTGGCGTTGATTGCCATGCTCAATTGGCCACTCAATTGGTTGGGGAGCGTCTTGGGCGTCGAGGCGATGGCGGGTGAGCCGCTGTCTTTGTCTTTATTGCTGGGCTGGTTGCTGTCTCCTTTGGCATTTTTGATTGGCGTGCCGTGGGAGGAAGTGGTGACGGTGGGTGGACTAATCGGCACCAAAATCGTGGCCAATGAGTTTGTGGCCTATGTGGCGCTGACCGAGGTCCAAGCCAACTTATCCAACCGCGCTGTCTTGATCGCCACCTACGCGTTGTGCGGGTTTGCTAACTTCGCGTCCATCGCCATTCAGCTGGGTGGCATTGGTGGTATCGCCCCGAGCCGACGGCCTGATTTGGCCCGTCTGGGCCTAAAAGCGGTGGCGGCGGGGGCGTTGGTCTCCCTACTGAACGCCGCGTGGGCAGGGATTTTAGTGGGCTAGGGGTCTTTGGGGCTGGGTTTAAACACCAAGGCCACTGAGTTAATGCAATAACGAAGCCCCGTGGGGGGCGGGCCATCGGTGAATAAATGGCCTAGGTGGGCATCGCATTGACGACACACCAATTCGGTCCGTCGCATGCCATGGCTGGTGTCTAAGCGTTGGCTGATGTTGGCTTCCTCAAGCTCATCGAAATAACTCGGCCAGCCGCAGCCTGAATGAAACTTGGATTGGGCATCGAATAAAGGCAGGTCACAACAGACACAGTGATAGACCCCAGGGGCTTCTAGGTCAGTGTATTCACCACTAAAGGGTGGCTCTGTGCCTGCTTGGCGGGTCACCCGGTAGGCCTCAGGGCTTAAGCACTCACGCCATTGTTGGTCTGTTTTTTTCATACCAAATCCTCTCGCTCGGCGACAAACAACATCCGCTCTGCATCCAATTCATAGGGCTCGCCTTGGTAATCGCCGTACACACCGAGCACTTTAAACCCGTGTTGCGCCAGCAGTTGGGTCATCTCGCCCGCTGACCAGATCCGATGAGAAAAGCTTGCCCGCTGGACTTGCTCGCCATCAATCAACAGCCATTCATTGTCTAGCCGGGTCAGGTCATCCACCAACAACGGCCGCTCAATGAGCAAGCGGCCATCATCGAGTTCGGTGAGGTGGACGGGCTCTAAGGTGCGACAAAGCGTCTCTAAGCCCACCAAGTCGATCATCAAACGACCGCCTGAGGCAAGGTTTTGGTAGACCTGGTCGAGCACCTGGCCATGATCGGCTTCGTCCTCAAAATAGCCAAACGTGGACCACATGATCATCACCCAATCAAAGTGCTCAGGGCGCTCGAAGTGCCGCATATCCGCCTCCACCACCTCAATGCGCGATTGTGCCTCGGCGGGCAGACTGGCTTGGCGGGCTTTGAGCTGGTCGAGCAGGGCTGGGCTGGTATCCACCGCACAGACCTCAAAGCCCCGCTCAGCCAGGGGCAGGGCGTAGCGTCCTGGGCCACAGCCCAAATCCAGCACACGGCCACTGGTGACGCCTGCGAGCCTGATCAGGTCATCCAAGTGCGCCTGGGCCAATTCAAACCGGGCATCATCAAACATGAGCCCGCCAAATGCCTGCCAGAAGGCGTTTTGCAGATACCAGTTGCGACTCAAAGCAGTTCCTCTATCATGTAGGGCTGGGTTTTAGGCCATACTGGCCAAAGCAACCGAACCGTAAGTGAGTGATGAAGTTTGTCTAATTTGTTGCGATCGTACCTCATTGTAGGCTGTTTGGCCTTGTCAGGCGGGGTCAGTGCGCCCGCCTTGGCCGTTTGGTCAGGAGAGAGTCAAGCCGGGCTTTTGCAGTGTGTGCCGCCTGATGAGTTGATGGTGCGTGGTCAAATTA
>JALQZL010000089.1 GCA_023258355.1 Wenzhouxiangellaceae bacterium
AGCCTTTCCGAGCTTCGAAGTCTTTCAACAGCCTATGAAGAAGAAGCCCTTCGAGGATCAAACAATTGGTCTTTGGCCGCACTCGGGTTGGATACAGAGGGCTTATCTGGTACGACAAGTCGGTGCGCGCTTGTCTTGACACCACCAGATACAACCACTGGATCAGGTGAGTTGGCCTGTACTCTAATTGGCAGCCCTCAAATCAATGGTTTTCTTCTTAAGTTGCAACGCCCCAGTGCACAGAGTCGGTGGGCTTGTCTCACCAACCTCCCTGAGCTATTTAGGCCAACAGGTTGTCAATCAGAGGCGGGCTGACATCAAGCACAAACCCCTAAGTGGCGGGCAGGCAATGTTCATTTTTGATCAGCTGGCTCACCTGCTAGAAGCCAAGGTGCCGCTCGTCGATGCGCTTGAATGGCTAAGCTCATCCACGCATCACCCAAACTCTATTGCCTTGATCAACCACCTCAGTCATGACATCAGACAAGGACACTCATTAGGCCATGCACTCAAGGCGCATGCCCAATGGGTGGGTCATGATCTGGGGCCATTAATCGAAGGTGCAGAGCGCACTGGGACAACAGACATCGCACTGCGCTCATGGGTGGCGTTGACAAAAAAAACGCTAAACCAGAGAAGAAGAATCGCTCAGGCCATGACCTATCCGGCGACAATTATTGGGGTGGCACTCTTCGCTTTCATTGGCATGTTGGTCTGGGTCATTCCACAGTTTCAGGCGCTCTTTGCCAACTTTGATTTGGTATTGCCATGGGTGACACGGTGGATGATCGGGCTATCGAATTGGCTTCGGGAATCCGCGCGCGTCCTGATGACCAGTTGTCTGGTGCTGGGCGCATGGCTTGTTATCGATCACACCCGAAGGCATTGGATAAAGAAGACGGTGCTTCAATGCGTACTGGCCTACCCAAGCATTAGAAAAATCTCGCGACATCACCGCTGGGCGCAGATCGCGAAAAGGCTTGCCCTCTTTATGCAACGAGGCATGACGATCAATGAAGCACTTGGACTGATCGCTGATACCCTCATTGACCCACAACAAAGCCAATCACTCCATCAAATAGCCAATGACCTGACACAAGGCATACCTCTATCAAAAGCCATGGCCCAACACCCCTCAGCGGATCCCACCCTGATATTTTGGATTGGCATTGGGGAGAAAACAGGTCAGCTCGGTGATATGCTCGATCAGGCTGGTAACTTACTACAAGACAATGTCAATGATCATATAGACAAACTGTCACAGCGACTGGAACCGTTTATGATGATAGCGGTCGGATTGTTGGTGGGGCTCATGCTGCTGGCGCTTTACTTACCGATGTTTCAGTTGAGCGCCGTTTCAATGTAAGGAGTGGGTTGTGTTTGACGAGTTTCTAACCATGGCACCAGTGGTACATATCAGCTTTGCCATCATCATGGGCGCTATCATTGGTAGCTTTCTGAACGTGGTCATTCAGCGCCTACCTCCCCTTCTCGCTTGGCAGTGGAAAGAAGCCTGCCATCAAACCTTAAACCCTGAACAACAAGTGAAGACTGCTGCGCCACCTGATCTGATCCGACCGCGCTCCCAATGCCCCCACTGCCAAGAACCGATTCGCTTTTATGACAACATCCCGCTGTTGTCTTGGATGATTTTAAAGGGACACTGTCGACACTGCGATCATCCGATCTCTCTTCGCTATCCAACCGTTGAAGTGATCACCGCACTGGTCTGGGGTTTTGTTGTGTGGAAGCTCGGCATGGGTGGGCCTGCCATTAGCATCTGCTTGCTCAGCGCCTTTCTAATCCCGCTCGCAGCCATTGACCTTGAGCATCAGGTTCTCCCCGATGGACTCACCCTTGGCCTGTTATGGGTCGGGTTGTTGATCAATGGCAGCACAGGCTGGTTCGCATCGCCGGTAGAAGCCATATGGGGAGCGGCGCTAGGCTATGCCATTTTATGGTCCATCTATCAGATCTTTTTTCTCTTGACAGGCAAAGAGGGTCTTGGCTTTGGTGATTTCAAGCTACTGGCAGCGCTGGGTGCCTGGGTTGGTTGGTCATTGTTGCCATTCATTCTCTTCGTTGCTTCTATCCTGGGCACGGTGTTCGCGCTCTTATCGATGGTCAAGAACAACACAGGCCGAGACGTGCCCATCGCATTCGGACCCTATCTCGCACTGGCTGGTTGGATAGCTATCCTCTGGGGGCAGTCATTCATGGATTGGCTCTTCTGGACTGCCTGATTCGTGTTGGCTAACGATTCGGGGAAAGCCACCAAAATCGTCAATCAACTCTTGGGAGACGCCATCCGAAAACGGGCATCCGATATCCACATAGAACCTCAAGCCGACTGTCTTACAGTGCGCTTTCGCATTGATGGGCTTTTAGTAGCGCACCAATCATTGGCATCTAACCAATCCCCTGCCATCATCAGTCGTCTTAAAATTTTGTCAGGGATGGATATAGGCCAGCAACGGCTGCCACAAGATGGCAGACTCCAAATCAAAGAAGCACAAGGGCAATCCCCTCATGAATTTCGTGTCTCGTCATGTCCTACACTGAAAGGTGAAAAACTTGTCCTTCGCCATATGGCGCCGTTAACTTCTCTGCCTGCGCTCAATGAGCTGGGCATGAGTCAGTCTCAGCTGGCGCATCTTGAGTGTGCCATCACACACCCTTGGGGCCTGATTCTCGTCACAGGACCCACTGGCTCTGGCAAGACTGTGACACTCTATGCCTCTCTCAGAGCACTTGATAATTTGTCTTTGAACATATCGACCATTGAAGACCCCATTGAAATGACGCTCCCTGGCGTTAACCAGGTTGGATGCAATCAGACCATTGGGCTTGGTTTTCCTGAGGCACTTCGAGCTTTCCTTCGGCAGGATCCTGATGTGCTCATGGTAGGCGAGATTCGGGATCAGGTCACAGCCCATATGGCTGTGTCAGCAGCGCAAACAGGACACCTGGTATTTTCTACTTTACACACCAATACCGCAGCCGCTACCTTGACAAGACTTAAACATCTCAAGATTGCTCCGCATGATCTTTCAGATTGCTTGAGACTCATCGTTGCTCAGTCTCTGATGCGACGACTGCACGCCTGCAAGATTCCAGATGAATCAGCGTATGCCCAACGGCTTGCCAAAAGACACGAAACCCCGATTGTATTCAGAGCAAAAGGATGCCCCATTTGTCGCTCTGGTTATCTGGGTCGGGTGGGTGTGTTTGAAACCGTTGCCATCACAGAAAAAATGAGAGAAGACATTGCGAGAGGCAAAGTACGCCCCATGCCACCACAGCATAAGACCGATGCGCATATTCATAACCTTCAGCAAGCTGCGATTGCGCATGTCCTAGCTGGTAAGACCTCCTTGGCTGAGCACAATCGTGTTATCTCTCGACTACACTCACACGCCTACACATAAGCAGGCCAGATCTCTTTGAGCTGCTGATTGACAGCCAAGGCTGAGGCCAATATGCCCACTACACCCATGGCGATAATGAGCGTGATGCTCGCTTGCCACTGAGGCGCTGCAAGGGTCACACCGATTTGGTAAGTTTGATAAAGCATGGATAGTGGTCCGGCCAGAATAGCTTCAATCACTGCTAAAAGGCCTAGTGAGAGAACCGATGAGAGCACACCAAACCAAAGGCCCGTATATAAAAAGGGACGACGAATGAAGGCTGGTGTAGCACCTACTAAGGCCATCACCTCGATCTCTTGGTGCCTTTGCTGCGCTTCAAAGCGGACCGAATTCGCCACCACCACAAACAACGCCACCACCATAAAACCCGCCAAAATCCAAGCTAACCGGTACCCGAGGCGAATTAACTGATCCAGTCGCTCAATCCAAGCCAGATCCATTTGGACCTCGGCGACCTCTACTTGATCACCTAATCGCAATATCAGTGCCTCTAGGTCTGCCTCGGGCGAAGGCAAAACCTCAAGCACCCATGGCAATGGATTGGTTAACCCATCAAGATTGATGCCTTCCATCCCCAGAAACCCTAACAATTCCGATAAACCCTCCTCTGGACTAATGGGATCTACCGCTAACACATCAGCCGCCGCACCAAGCGATGAACTCAAACGATTCACATCGGCTTCTTGGATATCTGAGACTAAGAATAGCGAGAGCGTGCGCTCTCTATCAATTGATTCAGTAATCCCTCCTAACTCCTCTGCCATCTGGTAAGCCACCAGCGGCAACGTCAAGGTCAAGGCCAACATAGTCACCGTCAACAAAGAGCCAATGGGGCGGCGCACAATTGAGCCGATAGAAGAAAAAAAAGAATAGCCATGTCGCCGCGCCCATGCACGAATGCCATCTTTCGCCGTCAGGCGCCTACCCATGATGCTGACCAATCGACATCACCCCTTCTTTGAGCCTCCAAACCGGCTTTCCCAGACCACCTATCAGATCAATGTCATGACTTGCGACCAAAACCGTCACGCCGAGGGAGTTTAGCTGCACAAAGAAACCCATAAGATAAGCAGATAATTCAGGATCCAGATTTCCTGTCGGCTCGTCTGCAATGAGCACGCTTGGCTTGTTGACAATAGCGCGAGCAATTCCCACACGTTGCTGCTCCCCACCTGAGAGCATACTGGGATAGAGTTTTTCTTTGTCGAGCAACCCTACTTTGTCCAAGGCAGCCCGTACTCGTTTTTTTATTTCGCGGTATGGCGTCCCTGAGATCACTAGAGGCAGTGCCACGTTGTCAAAGACTTTTTGCTCTTTGAGTAAGTGGTGGTCTTGGAAGATCACACCCACCTGCCGACGCAAGTAAGGGATTTGCCTGATTGAGATTTTTGAAATATTGCGACCATTGAGAATCACCTGACCACGAGATGGGCGCTCGAGCGTTGCAATCAGTTTCAACAGCGTAGACTTACCAGCACCTGAAGCACCCGTTAAAAACACCATCTCGCCGGCACTCAGAGAAAAACTGACATCTCGAAGTGCTGTACCTGTTCCGGGGTAGTCTTTGGCGACATGATCAAACGTGATCATACGCCACCTAGTAACTGACTCATGTTCAAGATAGGTAGCATGATGGCCAGAACGATATACAGAACCACAAGACCAACCAACAAGATCATCATCGGCTGGATAACAGACAAGACAATTGATTGAGCTGATTGCAACATCCGCTCCTCAATCTGGGCGGATTGCTCAAGCATCTGAGCCAATTCACCGCTACGCTCACCGGAATTGACAAGCCGCTTAACCACACCGGAGATCCATGCACACGGCAACATCGCTTTTGAGAGAGACACACCCTCACTCACTTTCTGCGCCGCCTGCAACATGTCTTCCTTCGCACCTTCATTTTTTAGCACACTGGCACTGACACCCAATGCCTCCACCAGGGGCACTGTACTGCCCGTTAAAATCGCCAGTGTTCGTGCCATCAATGCCGTCTGTTGGGCACGGACCAGCCGGCCAATGAGTGGGAGCCTCAGCAATAGACGGTCCAAACGCAGACGAGATTCTGGCTGCCGAAGCCAAAAAAATCCAATGGCCACGGTAGCCACCATAACAATAAGCATGAAGACGCCGTAGTGGGCAACAAAATCAGCCAATGCGAGCAATGACCGGGTCAGGAGGGGGAGCGCTTGATTCGCCTGCTCAAATACCCCAACGATGCGAGGCACAACAAAGCCAATCAGTGCTGTCACAACGGCCAGTGAAATAAGGCCCAGAATGGCTGGATACAGCAAAGCCAAGCCCAAACCTTTACTCATTGCTTCTTGCGACTGCGCATAATCCGCTAAACGGACGAGTACGGGCTCTAATTGACCACTGCGCTCTGCAGCTGCGACGGAGGCTGAATACAGTCTTGGAAAGAGATGGCTTTGTTCGGCCATGGCACTGGACAGACTCTGCCCTTCTAAAATCCTGGCGCGGATCTCACCGAGCGCACGACGTGTCCCTGTCTGCTCGCTTTGGTCAGTTAATACAGTCAAGACCTCTTCCAGCGTCATCCCAGCAGATAGTAATGTCGCCATCTGCCTGAGTAACACCGCTCGATCACGGCGCACACCCCAATAGAATGACGGCCGTGACCGGTTAGCCCGCACACTTTGCACATCAATGGGTATCAACCCTTCATCTCTAATCAACGAGCGTGCCT
>JALQZL010000008.1:0-28472 GCA_023258355.1 Wenzhouxiangellaceae bacterium
CCACATCCCACGTCGAGCCTCTGGATCGAGGCCGGTGGTGGGCTCGTCGAGGAACACGATCTGTGGATCACCGATGAGTCCCAGGGCAACATCGAGGCGCCGCTTCTCACCGCCGGATAGTTTCCCCACCCGGGATGACGATCGCGCCTCGAGACCGACAAGACCGAGCACCTCATCCACACCGCGAGAGAGCGAATACAGGTCTGCGAACATTCGCACCGTTTCACGTACCGTGAGGCTGGGGGGAACCTGCATGTCCTGGGGCACGATTCCCAGCCGTGAACGCCATGACGGCGATGGTGATTGCGGATCTTCACCGAGAACCTCAACGATCCCACTGTCGCGGTTCAGATATCCCTCGCAGATCTCGATGATGGTTGTCTTTCCAGCCCCATTGCGCCCGAGGAGGCCGAAGCATTCGCCAGCCTGAACCTCGACATCGACACGGGTGCGGTCAGGGCGCTGGTCTCCAAACCCGCCTTCGATCCCAATTGGTTTGTCAATGGCATTAGCGAAACCAATTATCGAGCACTGTTGGCCAACCCACGACAGCCACTATTTAATCGGTTCTTACAAGGCGAGTATGAGCCAGGCTCGACCATCAAGCCGTTCTTGGCGCTGGCGGGTTTGGCTGAAGGTGTGATCACGCCTGATCAGCGAATGTTTTCACAGGGTTGGTTTGAGCTCGATGGACAGGGCAGGCGCTACCGCGACTGGCGCCGTGAGGGCCACGGCTGGGTCGATCTCAAAAAGGCGTTGGCCGAGTCGGTCAATGTCTATTTCTATGAATTGGCGGTTGAGCTGGGGATCACTCGGATGGCCAAGGAGTTGGCCATGTTTGGTTTTGGTCAGCCCACAGGCATCGACTTATTGGGTGAGGGCGATGGGCTGCTGCCAACGCGGACATGGAAACAGGCCATTTATGGGGAACCGTGGTTTCCTGGCGAGACGGTGATTACCGGTATTGGACAAGGCTTTGTGGTGGCCACGCCATTGCAGCTGGCTTACGCCACCGCTTTACTGGCTGGCCAAGGCGTGAGCCCACCGCCTTACTTGGTTGAGGCGAGTGCGCCGATTCAGCGGGTCGCCCACGAGACAAACGATTGGTCAGCGGTCTTTGATGGCATGGCAGAGGTGATTCACGGCCCCACAGGGACAGCGAGGGCTGTGGCACCAACAGTGCCTGTTCGGTTTGCAGGCAAAACGGGCACAGCACAGGTGTTTGGGCTACCTGATGAGGCCGACGCTGTTGATGAGCGCACGCAGGAAAATTTACCCGAGCACTTGAGAAACCATGCGCTGTTCATCGGCTTTGCGCCATTGGATGACCCCAAGTGGGCCATCAGCGTGGTGGTGGAGCATGGCGGTGGTGGCGCGAGTGTGGCTGCCCCAATTGGCGCCCAAGTGCTGGCAAGGATCGTCCAATGACACTCAGGCTACTCGGGCGCAGAGGCTTTGAGCTGTTGCGGTTGGATCCTATTTTGATGGCATTGCTGACCTTGTTGATGGGGCTTGGTTTGGCGATTCTCTACAGCGCAGGCGAACAAAACATGGGTCTTGTGCGCAACCAGGTCATTCGGCTGGGTGTCGGCTTTGTGGGTCTTTTGGTCTTGGCTCAGATACCCAAACGGCTGTGGTTGGCTTGGGCGCCCTACTTTTTTATCTTGGCCATGGGCTTGTTGGTTTGGGTGGAGTTTTTCGGAGTGGGCCGAGGTGCTCAGCGTTGGATTGATTTGTTTGTGATTCGTTTCCAACCCTCTGAGGCCATGAAAATTGTGCTGCCTTTAATGCTGGCTGCTTATTTATCAAGAAGACCGCTGCCTCCCCATTGGAAGGACGTGTTGGTCGGATTTTTGTTGATTGCCTTGCCGTGTGGGCTCATTTTAAAGCAGCCCGATCTCGGGACGTCCATTTTGATCGGAGCCGGTGGGCTATCGGTTTTATTTTTGGCTGGCTTGCCATGGCGTGTCATCTTTGGGCTGAGCGCACTTGGCTTGGCATCCATTCCCGTGGTCTGGCCCATGCTTCGGGAGTATCAACAAAACAGAATTTTGACCTTCCTAGATCCTGAGCGGGATCCGTTGGGTGAGGGTTGGAATATTATTCAGTCCAAAATTGCCGTGGGGTCGGGTGGTTGGACAGGGACAGGCTGGTTAGAAGGTTCTCAAGCGCATCTGGGATTCTTACCCGAGCCGCATACTGATTTCATTTTCTCCGTGCTGGCTGAGGAGTTCGGCTGGTTGGGGGTGGTGGGTTTGCTGCTGATTTATGCCGCCATTATTTTAAGGTGTGTGCAATTGGCTGCTGAAACCACTGACCCGTTTGCTCGGCTGATGATTGGTGGTTTGGTTTTTTTGTTCTTTGCTTATGTGTTGGTCAACATCGCGATGGTCAGCGGTTTGGTCCCAGTGGTTGGGGTGCCCTTGCCACTGATCAGTTATGGAGGCACTTCTGCTGCAACCATTTTGGCAGGCTTTGGTCTGATTCAAGGACTGCATTCAAGAAGACGTTTTATCTCGCGTTAGTGCACCCTGTGCGTGTTATAAAAATACGCAGTGACACGCCCTTTTAAAAATTTAAACAGGAATAAATGATTGTGATGACAAAACAAACATGGATGGGTTGTTTGGCGCTGGTGGTGGTTGGGCTCGGCTGTGGGCAATGGGCCAGTGCTGAGCCACATCCGGGAACACAGGCTTTTATCAGTAAAGTCGCAGAAGAACACGCATTAGACCCTGCTGCTATCGAGGCGGTTTTGACAGAAGCCAAGTACCAGCAGAGCATCATTGATGCGATGACCCGTCCAGCAGAGGCCAAACCCTGGTACGAGTATCGCCCAATCTTTTTGACTGATCGCCGTATAAAAGGCGGTGTTGCTTTTTGGCAAGAGAATGAAGCCCTACTGACATCAGTGAGCGAGCGGTTTGGTATTCCCATTGAGTTGGTGGTGGCCATTGTGGGTGTGGAAACCAACTATGGCGCCAACACAGGCAGCTTCCGCGTGATCGATGCTTTGGCGACCCTCGGCTTTTATTATCCGCCCCGCGCTGGCTTTTTTGCGAGCGAGCTCGCGCATTTTATGGTCCTAGCCGAAGAAGAGTCACTGCCTGTGACGGAGGTGCGCGGTTCGTATGCCGGTGCCATGGGTCTTGGCCAGTTTATCCCTTCCAGTTACCGAGGCTATGCGGTTGATTTTGATAACAGTGGTGGCCGAGATCTGTGGCGCTCTTTACCCGACGCCTTGGGGTCCGTGGCCAATTACTTGGCTCGGCACAATTGGGCTAAGGATGAGCCGATTGTCTTGCCCATCGATCAGGTGCCAACAGCGGTTGATTTGGAGGCTTTCAGTGTGTTGCCAAAGCACACCTTGGCCGATCTAAGTGAGATGGGGTTTGGGTTTGATGCCCAAGGGCTAGAAGCATCGACCCCAGCGACTGTGATTGCGCTTGAGACTGAGACAGGCCCAAGCTATTGGGTGGGGTTGAACAATTTTTATGTGATCACTCGCTACAACCGCTCGCCTTTGTATGCCATGGCCGTCACGCAGTTGGCTGATGAGATTGCCAGACTGGCGCCGTGAGTCAACGCGTCGTCGCACAGGGTAGGTTGTTGGTCTTTGCTCTGGTGAGCTTGGCCTTGCTCGTTGGGTGTGTCCCTCGCTACAAATGGGATGGCCCACCAAGACAACCCTTAGATGTTTCTTTGATTGAGCCGGTCAATCCCCAGCCAGAGCCTTTGAGCGCTTATGGCAATCACAGCCCTTATGAAGTCATGGGCCAAACCTATGAGGTACTGCCCACTGCCACAGGGTATCGTGAGCGCGGTGTGGCCTCTTGGTATGGCCGAGCGTTTCAGGGTCGGCCCACCTCTTCAGGGGAGCCCTATGACCTATATCAACTCACCGCTGCCCACAAGTCTTTGCCGTTGCCGACGTATGTGGAGGTGACCCATCTAGAAACAGGGCGGTCTATCGTTGTGCGTGTGAATGACCGAGGCCCCTTTAAACCTGGGCGGATCATTGATCTGTCCTGGGCTGCCGCGGTTAAGTTGGGCATCGATCAAGCCGGCACCGCCCCAGTTGAAGTGCGCGCACTGACTTTCGAGGATGCCCCATACCGCGCCGCCAGACCTGCCAAGCTGCCTGTCTGGGTACAGGCGGGCGCTTTTTCTGAGATCAGCAACGCCGAGCGCTTGCACGCTCGATTGGCTGACGCAGGCATTGGCCCCGTCCGCTTTGAGCCACCACAGCACGCCAAAGACCCCGTCTGGCGCGTGCGTCTTGGTCCTTTTGAGACCGAAGCGCTGGCAGTGGGGATCGTGGAGCGTTTGCTTGAACTGGGCCTAGTGGAGGCCCAATATGTGTATCCTAAGTAATCCGAGAAAAAACGAGACGTGATCATGACATTGATGAGCCACCCATACCGCTTGCTTTCGATCGCCTTGCTGGCACTCGCCGCGTCGCTGGCCCATCAAGCCAGTTGGGCCCAAGTGGCCATCCCAAGCGCGCCCCCCATCGATGCCAAGAGCTATATCCTGATGGATTTTCACAGCCAGCAAGTGGTGGCTGAGCAAGATTCGCATGCACCTGTTGAGCCTGCCAGCATTACCAAGCTGATGACGTCTTATGTGGCGTTCAATGAGGTGGCCCGCGGCAATATCTCACTAGATGATGAAGTGCTGATCTCAGAAAAAGCCTGGCGAACAGGTGGATCTCGCATGTTTGTTGAAGTCAACACGCGGGTGGATGTGGCCTCGCTGCTCAAAGGTGTCATCATCCAGTCTGGCAATGACGCCAGTGTCGCCATCGCAGAATACGTGGCAGGCACGGAAGAAGCCTTTGCCTTATTAATGAATGAGTACGCCAAAGTCTTGGGCATGCAAGACACTTTTTATGTCAACGCCACGGGGTTGCCTGATCCCAGTCAAACCACCACCGCCTACGACTCAGCGATACTGGCGCGCGCCATCATTGACCGCTTTCCAGAATTTTATGATTGGTACTCGCAAAGAGAATTTACCTACGGCGGTATTTTGCAACACAACAGAAACCGGTTGCTATGGCGCGACCCTTCAGTGGATGGTTTGAAGACAGGCCATACTGAAGCTGCGGGCTATTGTCTTGTGACGTCGGCTTCTCGAAATGACATGC
Source organism: Wenzhouxiangellaceae bacterium (assembly GCA_023258355.1). Taxonomy (GTDB): domain Bacteria; phylum Pseudomonadota; class Gammaproteobacteria; order Xanthomonadales; family Wenzhouxiangellaceae; genus Wenzhouxiangella. The sequence continues at coordinate 5,150 of JALQZL010000008.1, forward strand.
GTCTCATTAGTGTGGTGATGGGCTCAAGCAGTGAAGAAAGCCGGGCCACTTCCTCGCAGTCACTATTGAATTATGGGTTTCGTTTCTTTGAAACCTATTCGCTCTATCAACCCCAAGACACCGTGGCGACCGCCGCTGTGTGGGAAGGCGTGAGTGATGAGGTGAGCCTTCGTGTGGATGAGCCTGTCTTCGTCACGGTTCCTCGGGGTCGTTTTGATGACCTGTCCAGTGAGTTGGCTTTGGATGGCAATATCACAGCGCCTCTTAGCGAGGGTCAAGCGGTGGGGGCTTTGCAGGTTCGACTGGATGATGAGGTCTTGGCAGAGCGTCAGGTCATCACAGAACACTCGGTCGATGCAGCGGGTTTTATTGGTCGCACGCAAGACCGCCTGAAACTTTGGTGGCAAGGCATGTTTGATGATGGGTGAGGCCACCGGACTCGAGTTTCCCTGCGCCTATCCCGTCAAGGCGATGGTCAGAACAGGGCAAGGCGCTCATGAAGCCGTCATGGCAGTGATGGAACGCCAAGCGATTTTCTCGAGAGAAGATGATGTCTCGATCAAGTTAAGCAAAAATGGTGCCTATGAGAGCATCACCATTGAAGTCACCGTGCATTCTCGAGCGCATCTGGAAAGTATCTACACAGACCTCCGTGCTTTGGAGGTTGTTGTGATGACCTTATAGGTGACGGCATTGCCATGACATCGGGCCCAGAAGCACCCACATGGGTGGTGAAAGACCGAGGACGTGCGCCCTATGCCCCTATCTTCGATGAGATGCGTGCCTTTACAGATGCGCGGGGCCCACACACCGTGGATGAAGTCTGGCTGGTTGAGCATGAGCCTGTGTTCACCCAAGGCCTGGCTGGAAAGGCGGAACATCTGATCAATCCAGTCGGGCTGGCGCAAGCCAACATCCCCGTTGTTCAAGCCGACCGTGGCGGGCAAGTGACCTACCATGGCCCAGGACAAGTGGTGCTGTATCCCTTGCTGGATCTGGACCGTTTGGGCATCGGGGTTCGCTGTTTGGTAGACCATCTAGAGCAGACCGTCATTGACCTGTTGGCCAGCCTAGAGGTGGTGGCCGATCGGTTGGAAGGGGCACCGGGGGTTTACATTGAGGGCGCAAAAGTGGCCTCAATTGGCTTGAAAGTCCGTAAAGGGTGCACCTATCATGGGTTGGCTGTTAACGTCGATATGGACCTTGGCCCGTTTGCTTTTATCAATCCCTGCGGCATGGCTGGGTTGCCCATGACGCAGGTGACAGACCATCGGCCTGAGGTGGATGCTCGGTGGGTTCAAGATCAGTTGATCACCCTGTTGGGCAATCGACTCGGTTACTATCAAACTAAATGAGAAATGTAAGGTCATAGCCTGTATGCATAACAAGATACACAGACGCTGGTGGTTGAGTGGGTTGGCGGCCACGCTATTCGCGGCAATGTTGCCTTGGGCGACGGTGCTGGCTGATGAGCGTCCCGAGATGGAGGCCTTATTGGCTCCTGAGCCACAACACATGCTGGCCAGCCGCTTGGCAACCCGCTTCGTCTCAGGTTATCACTATCATCGCTCTAAACTCGATGACGACATTTCTGATCGGATCTTTGATCAATACCTCGAGCTTCTCGATCCCAACCGCATGTATTTCACGGCGGCAGACGTCAATGACTTAGAGCGGTATCGCCCACACATTGAGAAATCCCTGAAAAGCGCTGATCTGGATCCCGCCTACGACATTTTTAATCGCTATGTGAAACGCGTGAATGAGCGGGTCACGTTTGCACGTGCACGATTGGCTGAGGGTTTTGACTTCACCCAAGACGAGTCGTTTTTCTTCGATCGCAGTGAAGCCCCTTGGGCTGAAGAAGATAGCGTGTTACGCCAGTACTGGACGCAGCGCGTCAAAAATGATTACCTCAGACTCAAGCTGACAGATAAGCCAGATGATGAAATCGTTGAGATGCTTGACCAGCGCTACAGCGGCTTAGCACGCCGCATCTCTGAGTTTAAGTCTGAAGACGTGTTCCAGTTTTTTATGAACGCCTACACCCGAGCGATTGAGCCACATTCGTCTTATATGTCGCCTCGCTCGGTAGAGAATTTTGAGATCTCCATGCGCCTGAGCCTAGATGGCATTGGCGCACTTCTCCAACGTGAGACTGAGTACACCTCGATTGTCGAGATTATCCCAGGTGGTCCTGCGGATTTAGATGGCAGACTGAAAGAGGGCGATCGCATTGTGGGTGTCGCTCAAGGGGATGAGGACATGGTCGATGTCGTGGGCTGGCGCCTCGATGACGTGGTCCAGTTGATTCGAGGAGAGCGTGAGACGGTTGTTCGACTCGATGTACTTCCGGCCGAGTCTGGCATGAGCGGGCCACCGACCACCATTGCGTTGGTACGTAATGAGGTCAAGCTAGAAGAGCAAGCTGCCAGCGCGGATGTGATCGAATTGCCTGAGCACACTATCGGGATTATTCGTGTTCCGGTGTTCTATGTTGATTTTGAGGGCCGTGCTTCGAACAAGCCCAATTACCGTTCATCCACACGGGATGTCCGTCGCCTAATCAATGAATTGACCGCCCAAGGGATTGATGGTTTGATCATGGACCTTCGGGGCAACGGTGGGGGTGCGCTGTTAGAAGCCACTACCATGACCGGTTTATTTATTGATGAAGGACCGGTGGTCCAAGTTCGAGATACCCGTGGCAAAGTCAGTTTAGAAAAAGACCGTGAACCAGGCATGGCTTGGGATGGTCCTTTGGCTGTTTTGGTGGACCGTCGCTCGGCATCTGCCTCAGAGATTTTTGCAGGAGCGATTCAAGACTATGGGCGAGGTGTGGTCATCGGTGAGCCCACCTTTGGCAAAGGCACGGTCCAAAACCTCATTGACTTGGATCATATCTCTCGATCGGAAGTTGGTTTGGGTCAGATCAAGTTGACCATGGCTCAGTTCTATCGGGTGGCGGGGGGTTCGACCCAACTTAAAGGGGTATGGCCAGATATTCGACTACCTACCCCAGGTGAGCCGGAGGAAATCGGTGAGAGCGCCCTAGAATATGCGCTGCCTTGGGCAGAGATTAAGCCCACAGAGTATGAGCCTGTGGCCAACTTAGCACCTTTAATCGCCAAGGCCAATGTACGCCACCAAGCCCGTATGGAATCAGACCCGAAGCTTCAAGAGTTGATTGAAGATGTGGCGCAATGGGAAAAAGACAGTGAGCGCGAATCGGTGTCTTTGAATGAAGCGGTCCGTCGAGCCGAGATGGCAGAGGCCGAAGCCCGCCGGTCTGAACGGTTTGGTGAGGCCACCGAAGCGATGTCTGACCCAGCGGATGTGGAAGATGGTGAGGCATCAGACGCCGATGAAGAACGTGCGCCTGAAGATGATATCTACTTGTTCGAGTCGGCCAGAATTTTAGCTGACTTGATGGGGTTGGATGAAAGTGAAACCATCCTCGCCCACCGCACACTCCCTGTGACTGAATTTAGCAAAAACTGATGGGCTGGCGATTCGCCAACCCATTGCCTTGACCTCGATGACGGAGGCTCGCCAACGGGTGGCGCAGGTGGCCTTGCCGGTTCCAATGCCGCAATGCTTCGACTACCTCCCACCCAAGGGCCATGAATTGCCACCGATCGGGTCTCGGGTGTTGGTGGGTTTTGGACCGCGTCGGTTGGTGGGTTTGGTCCTTGGGCACACCGACAGCACAACAGAACCCCGGAAGCTCAAACCCATTGATCAGGTCCTCGATGAGGCCTTGATTGATGAAGATTTGTTGGTCATGCACGACTGGGCAGCACGGTATTACGCTTACCCGCCAGGCGAGTGCACGCAACTCCTTTTGCCCCCCGCCCTTCGACGGGTTGAGCCCTTCAATCCACCAGGCCCGAATGGGTTCCAGCTCACTGACGCTGGCCAACAAGCCGAGCCCAAGCGTTCGCCAGCGCAGCGTCGAGTGCTGGATGCCCTAGCCGAAGGGCCCCAGCTGAGGAGTGCCTTGGTCTCCTTGGGGATTCAGAGCAGCACCCTCAAACGATTGGTCGACAAAGCATGGATTGAAGCGGTCTCCATCGAGCCTTCGCTCATTGCCCGTGAGGGTCCGGTGCTGAGCGAAGAACAACGTCAAGCAGTGGGTACGGTATGCCAGGCTTACGGAGACTATCAGGCCTTTTTGTTGGCGGGCGTGACAGGCAGTGGCAAGACCGAGGTCTACTTGCAGTGCGCAATCGAATGCATGGCCAGAGACGAGCAAGTGCTTCTGATGATCCCCGAGATCGGTTTGACGCCGCAACTGATTGAGCGGGTGATGAACCGTTTGGGAACAGCAGCGTTTGTGTATCACTCAAACCTCAGTGAAAGCGAGCGTTTGGCTTGTTGGCAGGCAGCCCGCTGTGGCAAAGCCAAGGTGGTGATTGGCACACGCTCATCGATCTTCCTGCCCTTCAAGCATTTAGGGCTCATCGTGGTCGATGAAGAACATGATGCTTCTTATAAGCAAATTGATGGCGCGCGCTACCATGGCCGCGACTTGGCTGTCTGGCGCGCGAGATACCGCCAATGCCCGATTGTGCTCGGGTCAGCCACCCCTTCATTAGAAAGTATCAACAATACGGAGCATGGGCGCTATCAGCTACTAAAACTCACCGCCCGTGCGACCGATGCGCCTTTGCCGCAGTGGCGCATTATTGATCAACGTAACCAACAAGAGGGATTGAGTGACACACTGGTTGGCCTGATCAAAAAACACCTCGCCAGTGATGGTCAAGTATTGATCTATCGGAACCGACGCGGCTATGCGCCCGTGTTGATGTGTCAAGCCTGTGGCTGGCAGGCAGACTGCCATCGCTGCAGTGCCCACATGACAGTGCACCAAAACCAAAAAAAATTGCAATGTCATCACTGTGGTCACCAAAGTGCGTTACCTCATCGTTGCCCAGCGTGTGAGGACCCAAAGCTCCAAGCATTGGGTGCAGGCACCGAACGACTGGAAACCACCCTGGCAGGTTTGTTCCCCGACTATCCAGTCCATCGGGTAGACCGAGATGTCATGACTGGCCGTTATGACTTTGAGCGCTTGTTAGAGGAAGTCAAAAATGGTGGCCCATGTATTTTGGTGGGCACACAGATGTTGGCCAAAGGCCACCATTTGCCCAAGGTGACTTTGGCGGCGGTGTTGGATGCCGACCAAGCCTTATTCAGTGGCGATTTCCGCGCGCCAGAACGTCTGGGGCAGGTCATCTATCAAGTGGCTGGGCGAGCAGGCCGTGTGGTGAATGACCAAGGCCTGCCAGGAGAGTTTGTGCTTCAAACCCGACATCCCGAGCATGCGCTGTTGGATAGACTTCGCCATGGCCATTACTTGGGGTTTGCGACTCAGCTCTTGGCTGAGCGACGCGAGGCGGGTTTGCCACCTGCAGAAGGGTTGGTGTTACTTCGCGCCGAGGCCCATCAGCCTGAGGCCGCTTGGGCTTTCTTGCAAGATGCCCAGAAGCTGTGGCAACAGGCGGGCTTGCAGGCACAAGGCCCCATTGCCTCCATCATGCCAAAGCGCGGAGGCTATTGGCGTTTTCAGTTGTGGTTACAGGCCGACACGCGTGCGACTTTGATTGATACGGTGGCCCGGACATGGACGGCATTGTATGGTTTGCCATCGGCTAAAAAAGTGCGTTGGCACATGGATGTGGATCCCACCGAGCTTTAAGGCACGCGCACGCAATCCCCGTCAACTGCCGCCCCCTCACGTCTGGCATCAGCGCAGGCCACTTTCCCACTCACCGCATGCACGCCACCAAAAAAGAGGCTGGCGCTAGGCCATGGCTTGGTTTGGTGCGGCTGATCCATCAACCATTGCCTGGTCTCATCCGGCCATTCGCTGGCCAATTCGATACTCAGCAGATCTTCTTCAAGGTGAAGTCTTGGCGCATCGATCGCGGCTTGGAGATCCAAATCAAAATCCACTAAGTTAGCCACCACCTGCATCAGCGCCGTGCGTATCCGGTTTGACCCACCGCTGCCCAGGAGGATGCGTTGACCTGAGGCCAGCACCAAGATGGTCGGCGTCATCATTGAGGCCAAACGTCGGTTGGGAGGCCACTGATGAAAGCCTCCTCGGTTAATGTCTTCCTCACCCAGCATGTTATTCATCATAATGCCGGCGCTCTCGATGACATGACCTGAGCCTTCACCATTGGACAAGGTCAGCGCGATGCCCATGCCTTCGCCATCATCAATGCTGATATGGGTGGTGCCACGTCGGCTAGGGGCATGGTTGGCCACGATCCTATCAAAAGTGGCCCCGAGTGCGGTTTCATCAGCGAGTAGCTGTGGCTTCTCTAAGGCTGTGCGTTTGTCCATGGCACTTGCCATGGCTTGGACCAAAGCGCTGACATGCTCTGGCGATCTGAATTTGTGCTGGTTGCTAAGACGTTCATTTAAATCGAGGAGTGATAATGCTAACATCATGCCCCCAAAAGCGGGTGGGGGATTGGACCATAAGGTGGCTGACCGATATCGCCAGGTGAGCGGCGTGCGCCACTGGCTTTGGTAGGCCATAAGATCGTCCGAGGTTAAGTGTCCACCTGTGGCCGAGCAAGCCGCCACTAGCAATCGACCGACCTCACCTTGATAAAAGGCCGCTGCCCCTTCACTGGCCCACAAGGTCATAAAGTCGGCCAAGGGCGCGTTGGTGAGGAGATCGCCGACTCTCGGGAGAGGTGCGTCGGTTGAGGCTAACCCCAACCACCGTCCTGCCGCTGGGGTGGCCCGAAGGATGGGCTCTAGGATCTCGAGCGCATGGTGTTGGACAGTATTGAGTGGAACCCCTTGGCGTGCGTAGTGGCAGGCCGGTTCGATCAGTGCTGTTTTCGGTAATTTGCCGAAGCGTTGATGGAGCGCCTCTAAGCCATGAATCACGCCCGGGGTGGCGATCGAGGCCATTCCGACATGAAATTCCTGAACATCTGGCCCGAAATTACCCAAGATAGGATAAAAGTCGAGCGGTCCGGGGTGCAGGGCTTGGGGGGTTTGTGCGAAAAAATCGAGCGCTATTGGCGGTGTATCCGCCGCTTGGATCAACGCGTGCCCACCACCGCCAAGAGAGGCCAGCATGGGTTCGGCCACACAGGCCGTCAGTACCGCCGCAATGGCGGCATCTGCAGCATTGCCGCCACTTTCAAGGATAACTTGGGCGGCGTGTGTGGTCGCCCGATGGCCTGTGGCGATCCGAAAAGCGGGGGTGGTCATGGCTTCAGATTTTAGCTTGAATTGAGCCGGTGAATACGTGATAATGGTGGGCTAGCACTTGATTTGATAGGAATATCGGCCATGAAGCCAGAAATTCATCCCAATTACCGTGAAGTCATTTTCCAAGACTTGTCGAGCGATTTGATGTTTAAAACCCGCTCAACCATTGAGACCAAAGAGACCATCAAGTGGGAAGATGGCAACGAATACCCATTGGTCAAAGTCGAGGTGTCTTCAGAGTCGCATCCTTTCTACACCGGCAAGCACAAGATGCTTGATGCGGGTGGTCGGGTCGACAAGTTCAAGAAACGCTACGGCAAGTAAGTCATGTCAGCCCCGCCAAGCATCCCTGCTTGGTGAGGTCAGCACATCAATGAAGGCGCTGGAATGCCAGCGCTTTTTTTGTGCCTGAAAACGTCTCATCGTGACAATCGTTCACCTGTTTGCGCTGGCCAATCGCTGACCCATCGCTACACTGGTCATGTGGCGACGCATCCAACATCCAAGGGCTTTGTGCTGATTGAAGTGATCATCGCCATGGTCCTATTGGGCCTGTCATTGCAAGCGTGGCTGGGTATTGCACAGGTCAGTTTGAATGGGCTGGATCAGGGCTTGCGGGAGACGCAATTGCTTGGGTTGGCACAGGAGATACGACAGATCCAAGCGCTTGGTCCGCCCACCTCAGCGGAGCGTGAGGTGTGGCAGCGTCGCTTAAAGTCCATTGATCCCACGCAATCCATCGAGCTGGTTGATGACGGCATGGGTGGTTTGATGCTGATTGATTTGGCATCAGACCAAGCGATTTGGTCAGTCAGGCAGACGCTTTGAGGTCAGCTGGATTCGGTTTACTGGAACTCTTGATCGCCTTGATGATCAGTGCACTGGTTCTTTTGGCGCTGACCCAAGCCATGATGACGCAACAAAGGGCTGCAGTGGCGGTCGAAAATTGGGCGCGCCTTTTGGAAAATGGGCGTTTTGCGCAGTCGGCCATATTTGATGCTCTACGGCAAGCCGATGAGCGGCTACCTTGTGCGCGCCAGCGTCAGGACCACAAAAGCCAACGCATCACCGCACCCAGCGCTTTATTTAATCCCCATCTCCGGATCATCGGTTGGGAGGCTCAGGGGACAGGTGTTGGCGCGCGGTGGTGGCTAAGCTCGCCCTCTCAGACGGCCAATCACTCAGGCCCCACCCCAGTCCCGCCCCCTTTGGCCGCTCGGCTTGATCGACAATCCGATGCTGTGGTGATCCAATCGGTCAACACGCAAGCTTCTGTTCAAGTGAGTGAGGTGACCCCTTGGGCATTTCACACACAGCGTCACCACCGGATAAAGTCATGTCGTTGGGTGGTGGTCAGCGACTGCGCTCACGACTTTGAGTTTCAATTGACCGATGCTGAACCAAGAACACTTCGCTGGCATGAGACTGATTGCACGCCCGGTAATCATCTTGGACAACCCACACCACTTCATTGGTTAACGGCCGACCCTTCCCATTTATTTGTGGTGACCAGAGACTGGCAGGCATGGTTTGTCGGCCCAAATGAGGATGGTGGACGAACGCTTTATCGCATGCTGATGCACCAAGGACTGACGCGTGTACGGACCGAAGCGATTGTCGATGACATTGAAACCCTGCAGTTGGAGTATGCCTACCGTGCACCGGCCTCACCCAGAGTCTGGCTAAGTGCAGAGCAAGTGCCAGATTGGCGGTCAGTTGAGGCCGTCCGCTTTGCCGTTGTCGCTCGGCTCGATAGTCAACAAAGCCCACGAGGCACCGAGGTGCGTGCGCCCCTGCTGTCCGGCGAGCTTCAATGGCCAAGTGATCAACCGCATGTGGTGTTTGGCTCAGCGGTGAGTTTTCAGTGAGCTATCCTCGCACCAATCAAAGGGGATTGATTCTTTTGTGGGTGCTGGTGGTTCAAGCCATGGCCACCAGTCTGAGTCTGTTGATGGTGGGTGAGGTTTGGATGCAACAAAAAATGCTGGGTCATTTTTGGCAAGGCGCCATCACCCAAGCACAGGCCAATGACCAAGTCGCCAAGGTCGTTATGTTGCTCAACCAAGACCCAATGAGTCTTCCGAGATCCTCAGCATTGGCTTTGGGTATCTCACCAGCAGATTGTGCGTTGGCGAACTGGTCACTCAAACAGCCAGGTGTTGTTCCTTGGCACCCATTGACGGTTGAGAATGATCTCACTGTTCGGTTTTGGTTGGTCAGTTGGCCACCGCCTTATTGCCGAGGGCAATCGTCTGAGGGAGAGGCGTTGACCGTATTGATGGAGGGCTTAGTGGCTGACCGTATCCGCTTTCAGACCCGGGCGATGATTTCTGGCCCACCTTATCAAGTCACGTACCGATGGCATCACTAATCCGTGGGTGGTGAGCCTGACGGTGTGTCATCATCTTCTTGTTCTGGATGCATTTCTAAGGCCACAGGCGAGGTGGCAAATTGAGGCACAAAGTCACTTTGGTCTTCAAGCTCGACCGCCTCACTGACGCGCATCCGCCAAGCGGCAAAGACGGTGGGGACCAAGGCGGCGAGTATCAAAAAGGGCAAGAAGATACCGGTACCCATGAGCTCCATGAATACACCGGTGAGTATGGGTCCAATGATCGCACCACCACCCCACAAGAGTTGAAGACTTGATGACACCTCTAACATCTGTTCTGGGGCGACTTTGTCGTTGGTATGGGCTGCTGCCAACGAATAGATTGAAAACGAAAAGGCGCCATATAAAAAACCACCCAACAATAAGGTATCGGTATCGATGGCCATGAGTAAATGCGCCACCAAGGCCATCAAAGCCGTCAACGCACAGACCAACAAGAGGACTTTACGTCTCTCCAACCGATCAGAGAGTTTGCCAACAGGCCACATCATGAGTCCCCCACCTAAGATCGTGAGCCCCATAAACCCCGCCACCGCATCTGTGGTTAAACCCATGCTGGTCGCAAAGACGGGGCCCAATCCCCAAAATGCCCCTGAACCTAGCCCTGAAAAAATACAAGCCACCACACCCAAAGGTGAGACCGCATATAAGTTCCGAAGCCCCAGGCGCTGTGCCTGCGTGATCACCGGTTCTTGAACACGGGTCATGGCGACAGGAATCAATCCCAAAGAAAGCAAAACAGAAGCCAAAGCGAACAGCTCAAGTGTCGTGATATCTCCAAGCATCAATAAGACTTGGCCAACCCCTAAGCCAATCAATGTGGTGGTCATGTAGGCAGAAAAAACGTGTCCCCGATCGGCATTGTCGGTTTGTTCATTGAGCCAGCTCTCAATCACAATGTACAAGCCAACGATACAAAAGCCCGCCAAGATTCTGAGCACAAACCACAAGGCAGGGACGATGAATAAGCCATGGAGTAAGGTAATGATGGAGGCCATGGAAGCCAAGGCGGCAAACATTCTAATGTGACCGACTTGTCGTACGCGTTGAGGGATTAAAAAAGTGCCCAAGACAAAACCTAAGAAATAACCACCCATGATGAGACCCAAGGTGGCTTCAGAAAAGCCAGCCATTTCTCCTCGAATGCCGAGCAGCGTCCCAATCAAGCCGTTGCCGGCGAGAATGATGGTGATCCCGATAAGTAAAGTCAGTACAGCGGCAATGGCAGCCAAAGGGTGTGTCCTCTTTAGTCTAAAAACAGTTGTTGCAAATCATTTAGAAATTGGGCGCCCCGAGAAGTTCTCACAATCTGGTTGTCATCAACTTCAATGAGGCCCAGCGCCACAGCGCGAGCGATGGGGCCATCCACACAAGCTCGGGCAAGCCCAGTGCGCTCCTCAAATTCCGTCCATGCGATGGGCGCTGCCAGACGGAAGCGATTCAGAAAATATTCAAACGCCACATCAGCTTCACTCACCGATATCCGCTCAGCCACAAATGACTGATCCTGACTGGCACTGAGATAAGAGTGGGGGATCAGTTTCCGGCGTGTCCGCATGATGGTTTGGGTCGCAGGCAGCGTGATTTTTCCATGGGCACCGGCCCCAATGCCCAGATAGTCGCCAAAGCACCAGTAGTTTAGGTTGTGTTGAGAAGCATGGCCAGGCTTGGCCCAGGCAGAGATTTCATAAGGTGAATAGCCAGCTTGATGAAACGCGCGCTCACTGAGCTCCATCATGGCGATGACGTCATCCTCATCAGGCAGTGTGGGCGGATGCTTGGCAAAGACGGTATTCGGCTCGAGCGTGAGCTGATAATGCGAAACATGCCCAGTGTCATAGCGCAGTGCTTGGGTCAGGTCATCGAGCATCATTTCAGGGGTTTGGTCAGGCAAGGCCCACATCAAATCGAGGTTGATCCGGTCAAAGCCCGCCTGCTGAACCGCTTCAATGGCTTGATGCGCGTCATTGCCATCGTGGATTCTCCCCAAACGGGTCAGGTGGGTGGTGTTGAAGCTTTGAATGCCGAGACTGATGCGGTTGATGCCAGCCTCGCGATAAGCCTCGAAGCGGTCATGCTCCACGGTGCCAGGGTTGGCCTCGAGGGTAATTTCGGCCATGGGGCTGAGGTTAACGCAGGCAGCGATGCCACTCAAAAGCTTTTCAATGGCCTCGGCACTAAACAAACTGGGTGTTCCGCCACCCATAAAAACCGAATGCACAGTCCGTCCCCAGACATGCGGCAGATCAAGCGCTAAATCACTGAGCAAGGCCTCAATGTAAGGTGCTTCTGGGAGTGTGCCGTTTAGGGTATGCGAATTGAAGTCGCAGTAGGGGCATTTTTGGACGCACCAAGGCAGATGGACATACAGTGATAAAGGAGGAAGTGCTAACTTCGGATGTGACGTGCTCAATCGCTAGGGTCTCTCGCGCAGTTGCTCGATCAATGCCCGAAGGGCCTGCCCACGATGCGAAACTTGGCTCTTGTCTTCAATCGACAGCTCAGCAGCGGTGTGCTTGAGTTTGGGATCAAAGAACAGCGGGTCATAACCAAACCCCCCCTGACCACGAGGGCTTTCTAGAATTTGGCCGTACCAGACCCCACTGACCACGATCGGTGCAGGATCTCTGTGATGTCGCACCAGCACCAAACAGCAATAAAACGACGCACCACGTCGCTCCATCGGCACATCAGACAATTTTTCTAGCAGCAACTCATTGTTCTGTGTATCGGTCGCGTCTTCGCCGGCAAAGCGTGCGGAATAAATACCGGGCTGTCCTTTGAGCGCATCCACTACCAGACCAGAATCATCACCCAAGGCGGGCAATTTCGTAGCGCGAGACACCGCCCGTGCTTTCAATAGGGCGTTCTCCACAAACGTCAGCCCCGTCTCTTTGGCTGGTTTTACGGCGAAGTCTTTTTGTGATTTGACATCGGTGTCGAAAGGCTCAAGCATGTGCTTGAGCTCTCGAAGTTTGCCTTTATTACTACTGGCAAGAACAAGCGTATCAAGGTGCATTGAGGGCAGCCTCTTGTGCGGCGATTAATTCGCGAATGCCTTTGTCGGCGAGATCTAGCATGGCAGTCAGTTCGTTTCTTTGGAAAGCATTGCCCTCTGCGGTCCCTTGGACTTCGATTAGTCCGCCGGCTTCATTCATGACCACATTCAAATCGGTGTCTGCCGTTGAATCTTCGGCGTAATCTAAATCAAGAACAGGTGTTTGACCCACGATACCCACGGACACTGCCGCCACATGACCATGAATGGGGTTTGTTTTTATGGCGCCTGCATCATACAAACCATTGATGGCGTCCACCAGCGCCACATACGCGCCCGTAATTGAAGCGGTACGGGTGCCGCCATCGGCTTGCAGCACATCACAGTCTAATGTGATCACCCGCTCGCCTAAGGCCTCTAAATCAACGACAGCGCGCAAGCTCCGACCGATCAGACGCTGAATCTCCAAAGTCCGCCCACCTTGCTTGCCTCTGGCCGCTTCACGGGCATTACGCGTGCCCGTTGAGCGAGGGAGCATGCCGTATTCGGCGGTGACCCAGCCTTGGCCCTTGCCCCGCAGCCATGGCGGCAGCCTGTCTTCAACACTGGCTGTACAAAGGACTTTGGTATTGCCCGCTGAGATCAACACAGCGCCTTCCGCATGAAGGGTGTAATGGCGCTCAATGGTGATCTGTCGCAATTCGTCGGGGGCTCGGCCTGAGGGTCGTGTCACAGCAGTGTCCTTCAAATGTCAGCGATGCTTATGGCCATCGCACGGTTTGGATTCAAATTACGGGGCAGGAAGGGTAACATGGCAAACATAAGAGATGCGAAATGTGCGTTGACTCAGCCATGACCACTAAAAAGAGAGGAACCTTCTGATGAAGAGCATGACGGCCTATGCCCAACGGTCTTTGGACCTTCCCCAGGGAACTTTGCATTGGGTCTTGCGCTCGTTCAACCACCGTTATTTAGATTGCCAGTTCCGTTTGCCTGATGACTTTCGCCACCTAGAAAATCCACTTCGCCAAAAACTGAAAGACCGCTTAGCACGCGGCAAAGTAGAAGCCAACCTCCATTTTAACCCCGATCCCTTCCAGATCGCACAGTCCATGTCCCTAAACCCAGTTTTGCTGGATCAACTCAAAAAAATGCTGGGTGAGTTGGGCGGAGGCATTGATGAGGCGGATGTTGATTTGGCTCATCTCATGAATTGGCCGGGGCTGATCACCTATGAGCAAATTGATTTGACACCGGTCTACGAAGCGACCACCTCGCTCCTCGATGAAACACTTGAGGCTTTCATTGAAGCGAGAACAACGGAGGGTGAAGCCATTCGGGCACTGTTATTGCAAAGACTCGATGGCATTGAAGCGCACATCGCCACGGTGCGAGCACATGCCCCCACCATTCATGGGCATTTAGAAGACAAAATCCGAAAAAAATTGGCCACGCTAGACGTGGAGGTCGACCCAGGGCGAATGGAGCAAGAAATCGCGTTATTGCTCCAGAAGTCGGACGTCGATGAGGAATTGGACCGATTAGAGGTCCATGTGGCCGAGTTTCGACGGATTATGGCCAATGAGGAGGCCTGTGGGCGACGCTTAGACTTTTTGATTCAAGAGCTCAACCGAGAAGCGAATACCCTTGGGTCCAAGGCGACTTTGGTTGACACCACCCAGGCCTCTGTGGAATTAAAAGTGCTTATTGAGCAGTTGAGAGAACAGATCCAGAACATCGAATAAAGGTTTCGAACCTCTCTGGCGGATGGGCGGGCGTTGTATCAAAAGCGGGCTCGGGTGGGCGCTATACTAGAGGCAGCATTTCTTGAAAGGACAAGGTCGTGTCTCGAACCGGTGAGCTATTTGTGATTGCAGGACCCAGTGGCGGTGGTAAGACCAGCCTGTTTAGGGCTGTGCTCGACCGGTTTGATCACTTGGCCTTGTCAGTATCAGACACCACGCGGCCGCCGAGAGCAACGGAAACAGATGGTGAGCAATACTGCTTCTTGAGCCGCGATGAGTTTGAGGAGGGTATTCAGGCGGGGCGCTACTTAGAATATGCACAGGTGTATGGTCATTATTACGGCACCTCGAAAGACCGGGTTCAGACACTGTGGGATCAAGGCAAAGACGTGATCTTAGAAATTGATATCCAAGGTGCCGAGCAAGTGGCTGAGCGCTATCCCGAGGCCGCGTCTATTTTTATATTGCCTCCTTCTTTGGCCGTGCTAGCCCAGCGTTTACGTGATCGCGGCTTGGATGATGAGGCCGTGATGGCGCGGCGTTTGGGTGAGGCACGGTCTGAAATTGAGGCGGCGGCTGGCTTTGATTGGATTGTGGTGAACGATGACTTCGACCAGGCGCTCGCCCAGCTATCGGGCATTATTGAGGCGTGGCCTGCCCGGGTTGCTCGACATCGTCAACGCATTCGGGATTTGTTGGCCGAATAAAAGGGCTTGGCTCAGCGCTCGCCATGGCGTTAGAATAGAGGGCTGACTTTGACAAACGAACTTGAGTATTGAGGATTATGGCTAGAGTCACCGTAGAAGATTGTATCGACCGAGTGCCCAACCGCTTTGATTTGGTGGTCACGGCAGCACAACGTGCCCGCATGATTGCCAATGGCGCAGACACCTTGGTTGAAGAAGCCTCCGACAAACCCACCGTGATTGCACTGCGTGAAATCGCAGAGGGTGTGGTCAGTGATGACAACATCGGCTCTTTGCAGTCGGAACTGGATGCCCGGCTGGCAGCCATGCAAGCGGAAGTCACTCCCCCACCCGATGACGACTTCGAGTAAGGCGCTCGCCATCGAATAACGCCCATGCTACCTGCTCCGGTTCGAGACCTCAGGAATCTGCTCAACAGCTATCTTGAGCCTGAACAGGTTGCCATTGTCCTAAAAGCCTACGAGATTGGCGCCGAAGCCCATGCGGGGCAAAAGCGCCATTCAGGCGAAGATTACATCTTCCATCCGATTGCCGTCGCCTCTATATTGGCGGGCATGCGCATGGACCATCAAACCATCGCCGCTGCGATCTTGCATGACACCATCGAAGACACACCCATTCAGCGGGAGGATTTGGTGGCAGAGTTTGGAGAAGACATCGCTAAACTCGTCGATGGGGTGACCAAGCTAGACAAAATGAAATACCGCACGCGGCTTGAAGCCGATGCGGAGAGCTTTCGAAAGTTGTTATTGGCCATGAGCCGAGACCTTCGGGTCATTTTCATCAAACTTGCCGATCGGCTACACAACATGCGAACGCTGGGCGCGATGACGGGCGCATCAAGGCGTCGGATTTCTGGTGAGACGCTCGAGATTTATGCGCCCATTGCCGGTCGTTTAGGGATGAACCAGCTCAAAGAGGAGTTGGAGTCTTTAGGCTTCACCAATCGTTTCCCCAATCGAGCGCGGGTCATTTCAAAGCGTGTCGCGCAGGTGGCCAGTAACCGCCAAGAAGTTCTAGACACGGTGACCAAAGCATTAAAAACGCGATTGGGTGAGGCCGGTATCCCCGCTAAGATCGAAGGCCGAACCAAGTCGCCTTACAGCATTTATTGCAAGATGCGCGACAAAAGCCTGGGGTATGAGCAAGTGATGGATTTGTTTGCGTTTCGCATCATCACTCAATCAGAGAAGCATTGTTATCAGGCGTTGGGGGTGGCGCACGCACTGTACAAGCCAAAGCCAAACAGTTTCAAAGATTACATCGCTGTCCCTAAGTCGAATGGTTATCAGTCACTGCATACCATTTTGAACTCCCCTTTTGAGACGCCGATTGAAATACAGATACGAACCGAAGAGATGGATTTGGTGGCGGAAAAAGGCGCCGCTGCGCATTGGATGTACAAATCCACACCCGACCGCTCAACCGCTGTCCGAGCCAGAGAGTGGTTATTGAAATTGGTTGAGACCCAAGGGCGTGCCTCCGATTCCACCGAGTTTTTGGATTCTGCAAAATCCGATCTTTTCCCAGATGAGATTTTCGTCTTCACACCGCGGGGCAAGATTATCGATCTTCGCGCCGAGGCCACCGCCCTCGATTTTGCCTATGCCATTCACACCGACGTGGGAAATCACGCAGCGCGGGCGTTGGTGGATAAACAAAACTTGCCCTTAAACACCCGGCTTGATAATGGGCAGACTGTGGAGATTTTGACCAAAGAAGAGGTTGAGCCTCAAGCTGAGTGGTTAAGTTTTGTGGTGACACCAAGGGCCCGCACGGCCATCCGGGCACATTTGAAAAACCTAGAAACCGCCGACTCGGTCAAGATTGGTGACCGACTGCTGGATCAAGCCTTTGAGCGCTTGGGCTATTCATTTGAAAGCATCTCTGAGCGACGTTTGGAGCGTTACCTTAAAAAACTGGGACTCAGCCGCCTCGAGGATCTCTTGGTGATGGTGGCCAGAGGCGATGTGCTGGCCAGTTCTGTGGCGAACAAACTATTGACCCTCACGCAGCGCCGGCAAGGTGGTTCAGAGACTTCCACAGCACTGACCATTGGTGGTGGCGAGGGCAGTGCGATTAGTTATGCAGCGTGTTGTGGGCCAATTCCCGGTGATGACATCATGGGTTATGTCTCTCCAGGTCGCGGGGTCGTGATCCATTCACAAAGATGCCCCAATGTGCCAGAGTTACGAAAGAATCATCCCGAGCGCTGTGTTGATGTGCGTTGGGAGCCTCTGGTCAAAGGCCAATTTAAAACCTTGGTTCGCATGGTGACGGCCAATGGCCCAGGCGTGTTGGCCTCGATTTCAACCACACTCGGCCAGTTAGGGTCCAATATCGAAAGTGTGGAACAGCGTGACAGCACCAAAGAAACAGCGACCTTGAATTTTGTCATTGCCGTGACCGGACGCGATCAATTGGCGAGAGTCATTCGTCGATTAAGACGTAATCCCTATGTGATGAAGGTGGCCCGCGAATTCAGTTAGGTGGCGGGTTTTTAAAATGAAACGGATCCTTTAATGAAGGAGATGTCGTGATGAGTCAGCATGATAGCGTGATAAGCACCGACCAAGCCCCTGCGGCCATCGGCCCCTATTCACAAGCCAGACGCGCCGGCCAAACGGTTTACTTGTCAGGCCAAATTCCACTCGATCCAGTCACCGGCGAGCTAACAGGCCGTGATTTTTCTTCGGCAACGCGGCGGGTCTTTGAGAATCTCAAGGCTGTGGCGGAAGCAGCTGGGGGTGGCTTGAATGACATCGTCAAACTGAATATCTATGTCACTGACCTGGGCCATTTCCAAACACTGAACGCCATCATGGTGGAGTATTTTTCTGAGCCCTATCCCGCCCGTGCGGCCATCGAAGTGGCAGCCTTGCCTAAGGGCGCTGAGGTCGAAATGGACGCCGTTATGGTTCTGCCTTGAGTGATCGTCAGATCACAGAGATCAAAGGGGTGGGTGCCAAGACGGCCGAGCGCTTGGCTGCGCTCGGTTTACTCAAAGAATCAGACTTATTGTTCCATTTGCCACTGCGTTATGAGGACCGCACGCAGCTAACCCCTCTGAATGCTTTGCGGGCGGGTGTTTGGGCCCAAGTGGAGGGGGTGATTGTTCACCAATCGATTCGTTATGCCCGCTCGCGTATGTTGGTGGCGACACTGGCCGATGACACGGGCCAATGCTTGCTTCGTTATTTCCGCTTTTATCCCAGTCAGCAACGGCAACTCACCGAAGGCGCACGCGTTCGCTGTTTTGGTGAAGTTCGTTGGACCCAGCAAGGCTTTGAGATGGCCCATCCTCAGACTCAAACAGTGTCTGACCCATCGCCATCGCTCCCTGATCATTTAACGGCGGTCTACCCCACCACGCAAGGCATTTCACAAGCCTTGATCGCGAAGTTAATCGGTCAAGCGGTGGATCGCTTGGTGAAAGGACAATTGCTGTTGACGGAGTTTTTGCCCAGTCGGGGAGAAGCAGGGGTCATGGATTCTCTGGCCGAGGCTTTGGTTTGTGTTCATAGACCAGGCCCTCATGAAAATATTGCCAGTCTGTTGGAGGGTAATCATCCTGCCATTGCTCGGCTGGCCAGAGAGGAATTGCTGGCCCATCACCTGACAGTCGCTCGGCAAAATCACGCCAGAGAGCAACAAAAGGCGCCAGTGATTCAGCCAAAGCCAGTCAAGGGACAGTCAGTTGTTGAGCAATTTATTCAGGGTTTGGGGTTTGAGCCTACCCCCGCTCAAAAGCGGGTGATTGACGAAATCACCCAAGATTTGGGTACCCACCGGCCAATGCGCCGCTTGCTTCAAGGTGATGTTGGCTCTGGCAAAACCGTGGTCGCGGGGGTGGCTTTGGTGATGGTGGCCGCCAGTGGACTGCAAGCGGCCATGATTGCGCCGACTGAATTGTTGGCCGAGCAGCACCACCGAACGCTCAAGCAATGGTTAACGCCTCTGGGCATCGAGGTGGTGTGGTTGACTGGAAAAGTCACAGGCAAGGCACGCGCGAGCGCGCTCGAGCGCATTGCCAATGGTTCAGCGGTGGTGGTGGGAACACACGCTTTGTTTCAAGAGCCGGTGGTGTTTAAGCGCTTGGCTTTGGCCATTATCGATGAACAGCACCGTTTTGGTGTGCATCAGCGCTTGGCTTTGGCAAACAAGGGAAAGCGTGAGGGTGAACTGCCTCATCAGCTGGTCATGACCGCCACGCCCATTCCCAGAACGTTGGCCATGACGGCCTACGCTGGGTTGGATGTGTCTGTGATTGATGTACTGCCACCAGGCAGAAAGCCGGTCAAGACGGTGGCCATGTCACAGCAACGACGAGATGAGGTAATCGACCGCCTGGCCACTGTCTTACGAGAGGGTCGGCAGGCCTATTGGGTTTGCCCGTTGATCGAAGAATCTGAAGTCCTTGAGGCAGAAGCGGCTGAAACCCGATCGGCCGAGCTGGCCAAAGTTTTGAGTGATTTCAAGGTTGCACTCATTCACGGCCGCATGAAAACCAAGGAAAAACAAGCGGTGATGGCTGATTTCGTGGCAGGCAAAACGCATTTGCTGGTGGCCACCACAGTGATTGAAGTGGGGGTCGATGTGCCCAATGCCAGCTTGATGATGATTGAAAATGCCGAGCGGCTTGGCTTATCTCAGCTGCATCAACTCAGAGGGCGCGTTGGTCGAGGTTCTGCCCAAGCGGCTTGTGTCTTGCTTTACAAGCCACCGCTGGGCGAGATGGCGACCGAACGACTCAAGGTGATGCGAGAGACGACCGATGGGTTTGTGATTGCCGAAAAAGATTTGGAGCTTAGGGGCCCTGGTGAGGTGTTAGGGACTCGGCAGACGGGTGTGATGCGATTTAAGATTGCGGATTTGGGAAGAGATGCCCATTGGTTAGAGGATATGCCGACATTGGCAGCTTCTCTAGATGAGGTCGCAAGAGAAGGTTTAATTGCACGCTGGGTCGGCATGGCAGAAGCCTATATCGAA
Organism: Wenzhouxiangellaceae bacterium; assembly: GCA_023258355.1. Taxonomy (GTDB): domain Bacteria; phylum Pseudomonadota; class Gammaproteobacteria; order Xanthomonadales; family Wenzhouxiangellaceae; genus Wenzhouxiangella. The sequence goes on from JALQZL010000008.1 coordinate 25,226, forward strand.
GTCTAAGTCGCCAGCGCCCAGTCTTGTGAGCCGAGCCCTGTTCACCACGAGCTTGATGGGTTTGTGAGATAATGTCTGGCGTGAACTGAAAGGAGACCATCCAGTGAGCGAGCGAAAGCTGATTGTCACAGACCCAGCCTCTGGCCAACAACTTGAGTTGCCTGTTGTTGCGGGCTCTGAAGGCGATCCCACCATCGATATTGCAAAGCTCTATCCAGAGCTTGGTTACTTCACGTTTGATCCAGGCTATGGCACGACAGCCAGCTGCAAAAGTGATATCACCTTTATCGATGGGCAAGAGGGCATTCTTCGCTATCGTGGTTACCCCATTGAGCAGCTCGCAGAAAAGGCGACTTTCCTAGAAGTGTCTTATCTCTTGCTTTATGGAGAACTCCCAACGGCAACCGAATACAGCGAGTTTGAACGTGACATCACCTACCACACGATGGTGCACGAAAAAATCAATAACTTTATTAATGGCTTCCATTATGACGCTCACCCCATGGCTATTCTGTCAGGCGTTGTCGGTTCAATGGCCGCCTTTTATCACGACAAATTGGATGTCAAAGACCCAGAGCAACGCGACTTGGCTGCCAAGCGTTTGATCGCTAAGATGCCCACCATCGCAGCGGCCGCCTATCGTCACTACATGGGCTGGCCTGTGGCGTATCCCAGAAATTCATTAGAGTATTCAGAGCGTTTCTTGGACATGATGTTCTCAGTCCCTGCCGAGCAATATGCGGTGAACCCCATTGCGGCAAAAGCACTCAATCTTTTGTTCATTTTGCATGCTGATCATGAACAAAACGCCTCCACTTCCACGGTGCGGTTGGTGGGATCGACAGGTGCCAATCCTTATGCGTGTGTGGCCGCCGGTCTTGCAGCCCTTTGGGGTCCTGCCCATGGCGGTGCCAATGAGGCCGTATTGAATATGCTCAATCAAATCGGTGACATTAGCCGAGCGGGTGAATTCATGGCCCGTGCCAAAGACAAAGATGATCCATTTAGATTGATGGGTTTTGGCCACCGGGTGTACAAGAACTTCGACCCACGCGCGACGATTATCCGGAAGGCCTGTTACGAAGTGCTTGAAGAGCTAGGTCAATCAGATCCCTTGCTTGATTTGGCGATGGAGCTTGAGAAAATTGCGCTCGAAGATGAGTATTTCGTGGAGCGTAAGTTGTATCCAAACGTCGATTTTTACTCGGGCATCATCTACAAGGCACTGGGGATTCCAACCAGTATGTTCACAGCCATGTTCGCTATCGGCCGAACCGTGGGCTGGGTCAGCCACTGGTTAGAGCAAAGCGCCAGCGCTCACCGTATCGGTCGTCCCCGTCAAGTCTATACGGGCGCCACAGAACGCGAGTATGTGGATATTCAATCCCGCTGAGGCGGGATGCTATTGGGGCTTGTCTAGCCTGTGAGTTGGCGGGCAACCGCTCGACGAAACGGCCAGAGTTTATCTGCGATTCGAAGCAAAGAGCGGCGCGCAAACTTCGCCGGTAAGCTCGTGTCTGAATAAAGCCCCACCACCGCTGAGGTCGCCAGATAAAGTGGCAGACTTGTCAGGCGGTGTCTTCGTTGATAGGCGCGAAGGCGGATTGGGTTAGCTAAGTCATGGGCGCCAGCGCGGGCCAATTCTTCGCTCAAAATCTGAACACCGCGAAGGCCCAGGTTGAACCCATGGGCAGTGACAGGATGCATGCCCACGGCGGCATCTCCCAACACAGCCAGTCGTTCATCGATCAGCCGATCAGGCCAAACACCCATCAACGGCACCACGTGACGCTCGCCTTGAAGCGTCATCTCGCCCACCCGATGCCGAAAAAGGGCGGTCACTTCTTCATTAAAGGTGGCCTCATCCACTTGGGCCAAGCGGTCAGTTTGCTCATGCGGTAAGGTGATCACCGCCGATGCGCGCTGCCCATTCAGTGGCAACAGTGCCAGTGTCCGATCGTAGGCAAACCATTCCCAAGCCACCTGCTGATGGTCACCTTCGATCTGCATCTTGGCCAGTAGCATGCTTCGTCCATAGTCACGAACCCGGGAGCCAATACCCGTCATCCGTCGCAAGTTCGAGAAACGAGAGTCAGCCGCAATCACCAAATCGGCCGCCACCTGCTCACCATTGGACAGCATCAATCTTCGTTCGGTCGCATGGAGGGTGCTCGAAGTCACGCTGACCTCACACATCAGGCGAGTCGACGTGTCCTCCACCACAGCATCATAGGCAGCCTTTTTAATATGCTGATTGGCAATCAGCCAACCCAGGCACTCTCGGCCACCATCTTGGTGAGTAATCCGCATGGGTTGTTCGGATTCACCATCGAAGACAGCGGCATCTTTCAATGGGCTGATGTCCTGCTCGGGGAGACGTGCCCACACGCCCAGGCTTTCTAGGAAAGCCCGAGAGGCGTGAGTCAGTGCAATCTCACGGCCATCGGGTGTTGGCTCGGCCAGCGCAGACTCAGGGCTTGTTTCAAAAATAGCGACATCCAACCCCAACGCATCCAGAGCTGAGGCCAAACACAAACCCGCCGGCCCGCCACCGACGATGGCGATATCACATCGGTCCATACATACTGTCCATCAGTCTTTTGTGGAAGTCGCTGAAAATCATGCGCTCAAGTGTAGCAGTTTAGATGAATAAATCAGGTAACAATGGGGCGCCGGGTTTGACGGCATAACCCGATAGATCGTCTATGCCGGCGTGGGCCAATGCCTCATCATCAATCATGAAATGCCCCGTGAATTCAGAGGCTTTTTGAGTCAGCATCCAATGGGCTGCATCCGCCATGATCTCGGGTTTCCGACAATTCTCGGGTTTCACGGCATCGCCAAGCATCGCGAGGGCAGCGGTGGCAATCACCGTTCGAGGCCATAGGGCATTCACAGCAATGCCTCTGGGCTTAAATTCTTCAGCCATCCCCAAAACACATTGGCTCATGCCATATTTCGCCATGGTGTAGGCCACATGCGGCGCAAACCATTTAGGATCCATGTTCAATGGTGGTGACAGATTGAGAATGTGCGGATTGTCAGCCTTGTCTAGATAAGGCAGTGCCGCTTGAGAGCAGACAAAGGTCCCGCGAACATTGACACCAAACATGAGATCGAAACGCTTCATCGGCACTTGATCGGTCGGCGCGAGATAAATCGCTGAGGCGTTGTTGACCAAAATAGCAGTACATCATTAAGAATCTAGCTTTGCTTTCACTTAGTTTAATGCTATATGCTCAAGCGT
>JALQZL010000008.1:28482-28744 GCA_023258355.1 Wenzhouxiangellaceae bacterium
ACGCCGCGGCTCTACCAGCGAGCGCAGACGGCGACGAGTCCATCTCAGACTTCGGCCTTGGCCGCCTGCGGCATCAATGGCATCGACGGCGGTATGAATCGTGCCAGGTAATTTGGGATGCGGGCGCGTGGTTTTAGCAGCGATGACAACATTGGCGCCATCAGCAGCGGCACGCAACCCAATGGCCAATCCAATCCCGCGCGAACCACCCGTGATGAATAATGTTTTTTTGTTAAGTGTCTCAGTCATAATCACTTACGCC
>JALQZL010000090.1 GCA_023258355.1 Wenzhouxiangellaceae bacterium
ATGCTTGAGCTGTCCGTCTATGAGGGCATTGGGCATTTGTTGACGCCAGTGGTGACGGACATGAAGGAGGCTTCAAATGCACTGAGGTGGTGCGTCGGAGAGATGGAGCGTCGATACAGTCTGATGTCCGCCCTGGGTGTTCGAAACCTCGCCGGCTACAACCGCAAGGTCAAAGAGGCAAAAGACAAGGGCAAGCCTATCGCGCACCCCGGCATTGATCCTGATAACTTGCCGCCAGGTGCTGAAGTGCCAATGTTAGAGCCAATGCCTTATATTGTCGTGGTGGTCGATGAGTTCGCTGACATGATGATGATTGTGGGCAAAAAGATTGAGCAGCTCATCGCCAGATTGGCTCAGAAAGCAAGGGCTTCTGGAATCCACTTGATCTTGGCCACGCAGCGGCCATCTGTGGATGTGATCACGGGCTTAATCAAAGCCAATATTCCCACCCGAATTGCGTTCCAGGTATCAGCAAAAGTCGACTCTCGGACGATTCTGGATCGCGGCGGCGCCGAACAACTCCTCGGTCACGGGGATATGCTCTATCTTCCACCTGGCTCTGGGATCACGGAGCGTATCCATGGGGCCTTTGTTGATGATGATGAAGTACACAAGGTGGTCGAATGGCTGCGTAAACAAGGAGAGCCTGATTACTTGGAGGAAGTCCTATCGGAGACGCAGTCCACAGCGGATGGTCAATCGATCGGATTGACTGGCTTTCCCGAGGCAGGTGAGGCCGGTAGTTCAGAGGATGAACTTTATGACCGCGCCGTGGCCTATGTATTAGAGAGTCGGCGGGCATCGATTTCCAGTGTTCAGCGCCATCTCAGAGTTGGTTATAACCGCGCAGCGAGACTGATTGAGGAAATGGAGGCCCAAGGTGTTGTTAGCCCACCAGAACACAATGGACAACGCGAATTATTGGTTCCAGCGCCACCCAGAGATTAAAGCTATGAAGGCGTCTCACTGCCTATTACTGGCACTGTGGCTTTGGGGCATCAGTGGCGTGGCGATACATGCTGCTGCCCCTCTAGACGCCTTAGAGAGGTTTTCAGTGGCGACACAGTCTCTAAGGGCAGATTTTGAGCAAGTGACCTATGACACGGACGGCTTTTTAATTGAGCGAAGTCAGGGAGCCCTGCATTTTAGCCACCCCAATCAGTTTAGATGGGCATACGATGAGCCCATCGCAGAGATGATGATCGGTGACGGGGCCTTTCTATGGCACTACGATCCGGGATTGGCTCAAGTGACTCGTCAACCGCAGCCCGATCCGATCCACTCTCCTTTGCTAGTGTTTAGTGACTTTGATCAACTCAAGGTCCGTTATGAGATTGAAGAGGAGCCAAGCAGTGGCGAGTTGGTCTTTGTGCCCTATGATTCATCAAGCCCTATCGCTGAGGCACGCGTCATGCTTGCTGAGTCAGCAAGAACACTGGTGATTGAATGGGTCGATAACTTTGACCAGCTCAGCAGAGTCACGCTGACTAATATTGACCAAAATCTCCCGCTGGATGAAGCCCTCTTTAACTTCGTGCCGCCAGCAGGGGTGGATGTTTTGGAAGGCTTTTAGGAAAGCTCGTTTTATTTGCCATCGGGCTTATGGAATAGCCGTCTGATTCGTCCTGTGAGCGTGTCGGCATTCACAACGATAATAAAGACCTTCCGAAGTCTATCTTCCGGACACTTGAGCGCTTTGACCCCATGCCAGGAATTCCCTTGTCGCTGAAAGAGTAAAGACCGATTGCCCATAGTTTCGGCTGTCCAGCTGCGGTCAAACTCATCAAAGTCAGGCGCGCTGGAGGTCTTGAAGCGACCCAGATCATCCAGAATCATCGTCTCACCACCCCAGCTCCGGTCCCAATCATCTTCTGTGTTGAAGTAGAAAATATGAGAGCCCAGTTTTCGTTTGGCATCACAGTGAGGGGAGACTGAAGCGCCTTGCGGCGCATAGTGCCAATGATAGGTCAGCTTAAAGCGTTTGGTTCGGAACATCTTGGCAAGCCAACCTTGATAAATCGGCCCATTGAGCTCAGCCACAAACTGATGCCATAGGGGGTGAATATCCAATCCTTCGTGATATTCCAAAGCATAACGATCATGTGGTTTTTGCCCATGCGCACGCTTGCGACCGAAGCTTGCTTTCATGATGCTGGTGGATGGCATATTCTCTTTTAATTCAAAGAAAGCCTCCCGTGTTAATACATCCTCTGGATTGATCCAAGGGTAGGGATCTGCCCCCTGGAAAGTCTGGGGGTTGATGCTGAGTAGTGTTTCTTGATTCAGTACGAAAGGCACTGCAGTGCTCATGATTGTTCTCGCCTTATTGTTTCGTTGACAGCTTTAATTGGTAGATGACCTGATCAATGGCATTTTGTAGCACAGGGGGGACAGGATAGGGTGAAGAAACGGGTTGTCCCAAGGGAACGGCATACCCTTGCGCATAGAGGGCCTCATGCAACGCAGCCAACGCCCTTGGTGGCAACACCCAAGCCCGCTCCAGGGCCCGAGCACACAAGTACTGCAGGCCCTGCTGTGGACGGATACTGCCACGTCGGTTGTAGGTTGGCTTAACCGCTCGCGTGGCGACCCAGCCAGCCAATTGATCAAATAGGCGTCGTGGTGCATGGGGTGCATAAAATACTGAAAACGGCTGGCCCGTGCTGAGGGCGTCAGCGATCATCGATTCACTTTCGCCGGTGACGATGAGGTGATCGGCATGCGCCAGTGCCAAGGCATACGGGTTGCTCGGATCATTGGGTTTCCAGGCGTAGCTGATTGTTTCCACGCTCAGTTTTCTATCTAACTCAGACAACAGAGTCGTGCTACGTCGACTGCCCACGAGTAAAACGGAACCGTTCACTTGCTGAGCTAGTTTGTCAATGCCTTCAGCCAACACAGCAATATCAGACGGCGCGTACTTGTAAGACTTGGTAGATCCGCCGAGCAGAACAGCCAATCTCTTTGGCTGGGCGCGCCAAGACTGCCATTTGTCATCGTTCTGACAGGGTGAGCTCTGGCCAAGGTTGACGGGCACCAACGTCTCGATTCGTCGAGGATGAGGTGTAAGCCCGAAATGAGCGCACTGGACAACCACGCCCCCATGTTGGGGCACAGCCCCCGCCTTCCGCCCCGATAAAATAAGCCGCAGGTAGGGATACTTTTTCTGATAGCGGCGGGCAATACGCGTGGGGAGCCAGCCGCCAGCCACGACGATAGTCGTTGAATCAGGCAGTGCCGGCAAGGCCCGAGGTTGGCGGACCAGCAGAGACAAGCCCCCCATGAGCGTAGTGGGGAGAGCGACCTCACCCAAACTGACTTCGAGTTTCTCTGCAACCCCCTCAGCCAGTGCCTTTGCTTGGGCGTTATGACCCGGTTTGTTCGCCGTTAGGTAAGCCACATCCCCCATCAACGCTAGACCGCCAAAGTAATGCTTAACAGATCCTAGCGATGACTCTTGATAGCACAGATGCCAGCGAGCCTGTGGCGCCATCTCACAGGCCAACTCTAGGTGTTCAACCCAAAACTGCAGGGAACGTTTAAACCGACCGTGGCCATGTCTTAATGGTTCTTGGATTCGAAGCGTCAGGCTAGGTGAGGCTTCGAGAAGGCGGACCAACACCCACAGAATATCTTGGTCAGGAATATGCTCCAAGAGATGCGACACTTCAAGGGGTTGTGTCTGAGGCTTAGCGGGTTCTGGGCGAAGGAAATGAAGGGAGGGCACATGCGCCTCTTTCGACCCCAAAAAGAGTAAGACCGCGGCCCAGTGCCTTGATGGTCGCTTGGCATTAAAAGGCAGAAAACGATGATTATTGGCGTCTTTTTCTAGTTGAGGCCAAAGTTCGTGTGTTGGGTTGTCAAAGTAAATGAGCTGGCTTGGGAATGGTCGCCAAGGTTGCGTATGTAGGGTTGTGAAGTGAACAAGCTTGGATGTGTCTTTTGAAAATTCTTTATCTCGGGCGTTCCATTCATTGTCTAAATCACCCCAGAGCTTGTCTTTTCGCGCAGCAGCCTCGAGTTGCTTGCGGCTCTTTTGACGGACATCTTGCTCGTTCCAAACGTCTTTCATACGCTCACAATCAATGAGCATGACCGAGGTATCTCTATCATTGATGGAAAGAAAGCCTGCGCCTTCCATTGGGGCATCAAAAAGATGAGCCGGGTCAGTCAAATAAATTTGGTCGGCATCGTTATAAATGGCTCTGCCCTTGTAGCCACAAAATGCGGGAATGGCAAATCGGTAATTAGTAAACCCAGTCAGCCAGAATCCTCGGCTAAAGCCTCTTAACTCACGCATTAGAAAAATTTCATACGATCTGGCTGGATTACGGTGCTTCTCAACCGACCATAGAAAGGCGCGTTCTGCCCGAAATTGATGACGTTCGCTGCCTAGATAAATTCTGACAGGGGGGAGACCGGAGTCAGTGTGTCCGGGCTTCGGTCCCATGAGAATACGGTCGGGCACACGCTCTGTGGCTGGAGGACGTGTTCGACTCAAGGTAGATGGTGTCAATCCGCCAAGAATACGCTGTGCGAGAAGGGCCATACCGTTAATGAGCTCCGAGATTGCAGGGGTCAAAAGGTTCTTTGAACCAACGGCGTTGATGCCACGACCATAACTCAGGAAAGTGCAAGATGTGTGCTTCCATCAGCGCAGTTAAGTTTCTGACTTGATCCTCTATTTTAGCTGAGGGGTCACAGGCAATGGGCGCTTTCGCGCGAAAGAACCACCCAGATTCAGCACCTTCTAACCATACCGGAACGATGGGTGCACCTGAGCGACGAGAGAGCTCTGCTGGGCCCATTGGCATAGGCACCCTTTTTGCCAAGAACCTGGTGTCGACACCAGAGCGCTTGGTTCCTTGGTCCATGAGAATCATGACAATCTCGTTTCGCTTGAGTGCTTTGAGCATTTGTCGAAAACCGCCATCAAGGCTGCCTGCGTTGATGGCTTTTAGACCGAGCCGCTCAATGCCCTTTTTAAAAAAGCCAGACGTTACTTTATTGGATTCTCGATAGACAACATGAATCGGGGCGATTGACAGATTGAGTTGGTGGGCGAGTGCCAGCCCATTGCCCATGTGCATGCCCAGTAAAATTGCACCCTGACCATCGGCGAGGGCCGTCTCCAGATGACTTTGATCATCGACTGTGATGGGGGGCAGACAGTCAGTTGCGGGTCGCTCCGTGTTGTAGAGGCTCATTACCTCTAAGATGGCGCGGTCGCTGAGGGTGACAGCCGAGCGTATTATGTCGTCTATGTTGTCTTTGAGCATGGGTGTGGCTGTGTCTTCGCTCAGTACTGTCAGTTGTGATTTGAGCTTACGACGCAAGCCAGGGCTTAGTTTTAGATGAACTAACCCGAGGCGATGCCCCCACCGCTGGATTCTAGGGTAGCCTCCCATGGCAGCGATTTGGCTGATCCATTGCAGGGCATGAAAGCCAGCCCGTCGCCTAAGGCGCTTGAGTGTCATGTGATATGCCCATGATCCATGGAGAGTTGATGATCAGCAATTTGCATCATCGCCATATCATGGCTAACCGCCAGCATGGTCAGTTGACCGCGAAGGGCGTCTATGGAGGCCACCACGGCTTGTTCAGAAGCGCTGTCTAAATTGCTTGTGGCCTCATCAAGGATCAATAATTTGGGTTGATGAATCAGTGCTCTGGCGATGGCCAGACGCTGCTTTTGGCCGCCTGACAGTCGCCCACCACGCTCTCCCAGCGGTGTGTGTATACCCTTCTCAAGGCGGTTGACAAATTCATCGGCGTTAGCCATTTTAAGTGCTGTTTCAGCATCTTTCTCTGTCAGTGTGGTATCCCCTAGGGTCAGGTTATAAAACACCGACTCATTCACAAGTAAGGCTTCTTGAGGGACGTAACCAATTTGATGACGCCATTGCTGTTGGTCAATTTCATCTAGGTTAATACCATCGATTTCAATGGTGCCGTGATCTGGCCTTAAAAGGGCAGCGACCAAATCAATGATGGTTGTCTTACCTGAACCCGACGGACCAGTGATTACGGTCAGTTTACCTGCTGGAATCTCGAAAGAGACTTTATCGAGAATGGGTCTTGACTCATAGGCGAAGGTCACCTCATTAAATTTGATGCCTTGGTTAAATGTAGGGGA
>JALQZL010000091.1 GCA_023258355.1 Wenzhouxiangellaceae bacterium
AAGACAATGGTTGGGGAATCTCGGTACCGACCCCCACTGGTTTCATTGAGGAAAGCGTACGCGCTCGCTATGGGCTTCGGTATGTGCGCGCCAATGGAGTAGACCTTGAGGCTGGCTATAGCGCGGTGGCCGATGCCATCGACTACGTTCGACACAAACGCCAGCCGGTATTTTTGCACCTGAAGACCGTTCGGTTAATGGGGCACGCCGGTACTGATTTTGAGATTGAGTACAGATCCGATGCTGACTTAATGGCCAGTGAGTCTCAAGACCCTTTGTTAAAGACAGCCGAAACTGTTGTGGCGCGAGGCTTGATGACCCCTGCAGAGATATTGGCGAAGTATGAGGCGCTGAGAATCGCCTGCCTTGACGCAGCTGATGCGGCTGATCTGACGCCAAGACTGGCCTCTCGTGAGGACATTATGGCCCCCCTGGCACCCTTATCGATGCCGGCGGTGAAGAAAGAAATGAGGCGCAACACAGGATGGGACAAAGCCCGCATGGCGGTTTGGGGAGAGCGCTTGCCAGAGAAGAGCAAGCCCAGTCATATGGCAGTATTGATCAATCATGCTCTTCATGATCTATTGATAAAGTACCCACAAGCTATTGTTTTTGGTGAGGATGTTGCGAAGAAGGGTGGTGTGTATACGGTCACGAAAGGCCTTTGGTCTCAATTTGGACGACGTCGTGTATTCAACACACTACTCGATGAAACGACGATTCTAGGCCTTGCGCAGGGGTATGGCTCAATGGGATTTTTGCCCATGCCCGAGATTCAATACCTGGCCTATTTTCATAATGCTGGAGACCAAATTCGAGGGGAAGCCTGTTCCCTCCAGTTCTTTTCGAATAACCAGTTCCGAAATCCCATGGTGATGCGAATTGCTGGGTTGGGGTATCAAAAAGGCTTTGGTGGTCATTTTCATAACGACAACTCAATGACCGCTTTGCGAGACATCCCGAGCCTAATTATTGGCTGCCCCTCCAGAGGGGATGATGCGGTGATGATGCTCAGGACCATGATGGCCTTGGCACATATTGATGGGCGTGTCTGCGCCATGATTGAGCCGATAGCCCTTTATATGCGCAAAGATTTGAGCGTCCCAGACGATCGCGAGTGGTCTTTTCACTACCCCGCACCTGACAAAGCCCTCACCCCGTTTGAACCCAGAGTTTATGGAGATGATGGCGCAGATTTATTGATAATTACCTACGGAAATGGGGTGCCTATGGCGTTGAATGTCAGGCGCGCATTGCAGACTGGGAATGTCAAGGTATCTGTGTTGGATCTGCGGTGGATCAAGCCACTGCCAATTACACAGGTATTGGCGAATGCCAGTCAAGCCAAGCACGTTCTCGTTGTAGATGAGGGGCGTCCCAACGGGTCGATCGGTGAAAGTGTCATGAGTGCCTTGGCACAGAATGCGATCAATAAATCGCTTCATTTATTAACCGCACCAGATACCTATATTCCGCTGGCAAATGCGGCTGAAGTGACCCTGTTGAGTGAGGCTGAAATCCTCGATAAGGCCAGAGGTCTACTGACGTTGTGATTTTTTGACAATATAGTGAGGGTGCCAAGCGTATGATGGTGCCAATTTAAACGTCAAGAGAGCAACATGAACATACTGATCACGGGTGGAAGCGGATTTATTGGGGGAGCTGTTTCTCGGGCGCTGGTCGCAGATGGCCACCACGTGGGTGTGGTGTCCCGTCACCCAGTCAGGGCCAGTCGAAAGCTACCTGATGCAGTCGATGTGCGTCAGAGCCTGGCACTTTTCAATGGCTTTGAACCTGAGGTGGTGATTAATTTGGCGGGTGAGCCGATTGCCAACCGGCGTTGGTCACAAGCCAGGAAAGCCAAATTAATCAACTCTAGGGTAGAAACCACCGAGCAACTGGTGGACTGGCTGAGACAGCAAGGGCTGCGTCCTGGCGTCTTTATTTCTGCGTCAGCTGTCGGCTACTACGGTCATCATGACTCAGAGAAAGTCACCGAAGATACACCCAAGGGCGAGGGTTTCTCCAGTGATTTATGCGCCGCCTGGGAAACAGCCGCGCTGAAAGCAAGCTCACTGTGTGACGCAGTTTCCATTCTTCGAATCGGGCTGGTGTTAGATCAGCCAGGTGGGTTGTTGGATCGGTATGTACCCCCTTTTAAATTGGGCCTAGGTGGACGCTTCGGCTCAGGTGAGCAATTCATGCCTTGGGTTCATCGCCGTGACGTTGTTCGCATCATTCAATTTCTAATGAACTCCCCTGAACACCACGGTGTCTTTAATGTCTCTGCACCAAGTCCTGTGACCAATGCGGCCTTCGCTACAGCGCTGGCTCAAACGCTTAATCGTCCGCAGTGTCTCCATGTCCCCGCTGTTGTTTTAAAGGGTGCTTTTGGCGAGATGTCTGAACTGATGTTGGAGGGCGCCAATATGGTCCCTAAGAGACTGTTGGATGCCGGTTTCGAGTTTGAATTTCCCACGGTTACTGAGGCGTTTTCGGAAATCTTCGACCGCTAGTCCAAGACGTCGTCGATCGTCAGTTCAGCCTCCGGCGACTGGCCTAGGATTAGGGTGCCTTGAAGGTCACCAGGTTGTGGTGCCACATCACCACTTAAGGACACCCTCGCTGTTAATCTCAGGTCGCCGGCACGGGATAGCGTCAGCCCTTCAATCATGGCATCAGCATCGGACAGACGAAGCTGGGTGGGCAGGTCACTGACTTGGAGCCTGCGTGCGGCCAGGGGGGTAGGTGGGCCGTCCACCGCCTGCACAATGACAAACACTGTCTCAGAACCATTGAGATGACCTCTGAGTGCTGAAGCGATGGTGATGGTGGCATTGATGACCCGATCATTCCCATTCGAGACTTGTCTTTGTTCGGCGAGTGCTATCTGATTTTGAATCGCCTCACGCGCACTCGCCTCTGGAGGCATGTTGTCCAAAAGTGTTTTCCAGATCGAAATGGCGTTAGCAAACCGCTCGTTGGTAAATTCAATCACGCCACGCAGCCACAGTGCCTTCTGATTTGCCTGATTACTGGCCAGTGCAAGATCCAAAAGAGATATCGCTTCTAGTGGAATATTCTCAATACTTGAAAAAATAAGGGTCTCGGCAAGCTCTACTTGGATTAATTCGTTGTCTTCGTCTATATAAAGTGCCCTTCTCAGGGCATGTTCAGCAGAGGAGAAAGACTCAATGTTTTTATAGGCCATGCCCAAAGCGAACCAATTTTCTTGGTTATCTGGCTCACGTTCAAGTGTATTTGCTATTTCAATTAATTGAGCACGCAGCGTATCGGCAGGTGTAGAAGGACGCTCAATGGCTGTGGGTTGTCCCACCCACAAATACATGGCAAGTAGCGCTAAGGGTACGATGATGATCAAGCCCGTGCCCGTTCCGAGCATCTTCTGAGGCTCTTCAGCCCACCACAGCGGTGTCAGAACGCAGGCAAGGGCAATCAGCAGAGCAAACAGCGTCACGAACAAAAAAGTAGCCACGTATTAAAGAAGCCTCCGCCTTTGTTGAACAACCACCACTGATGCGATGAGCGCAATGACTAGTAGAACAATTGGACCACCCCAGAGGAGGAGCGTGTGTGATGCCAGAGGCGGTCGGTAGAGAACAAACTCGCCATACCGCTCCACCATAAAGTTTCGAATTTCCTGATCTGATCGATTATCTTGGATCATTAAAAATAACTCTCGACGCAGGTCTTGTGCCAACGGCGCATCGGAGTCTGCTAATGACTGATTTTGACAAACTGTGCACCTGAGTTCAGCCGCCAAGGCTTTGAACCGAATTTCCTCAACTTCTGTTCGAAAATCATAGGGCTCAATCGCTGAGGCAAAAGCCAGTGATAGCGCGCTCATGAGCGCCACAATGGCGAATAAGCGCTTTGCAATCATGGCTTTACTTCTCGCCGAAGTGCGTCAATACGCATCATCAACTGGTCATAACTGGCCTCATCGATTGGCCCGATATGCTTGTGCCTAATGATGCCTAGATGGTCGATAAGAAAAGTCTCTGGGGCACCATAGACACCAAGATCGATGGCGCTGCGACCTTCATAATCCACCATGTGATAGTGCCATGGATCACCAAACTGCCCTAACCATTTCAGGGCATCAGTGCGCTCATCCTTCCAATTGAACCCAACCAGTGGCACACCTGCATTTTCTGCCAGCTGCGTGATAAAAGGATGTTCAATTCTGCAAGACTGACACCAGCTTCCCCATACGTTGAGTAGCCAAACATCACCTAAACGATCCGCAGTGCTCACGGTCGTATCAGGTAGATGTAGTCTGGGCAGGGTAAAGTTTGGTACTGGCTTTCCGATGAGTGGAGAATTCACCACTTGACGGTCTTGGGCCGTTTTCATGCCAACAGCCAGCAGCCCGACCAGTGCCAAGAACACCACCAATGGGGCCAACATTCGAATCATGGTCGGGACGCAGTACCGGCCGGGATAGGCTCGGTCACATCACTTTTTTGCGCCATCCGGTAACGCCGGTCGCTGGCAGCTAGAGTTGCGCCAATGGCCAAGAGCAGAGCGCCTCCCCAGATCCAACGGATAAATGGCTTCACATGGATTCTGATGCTCCATGCTTGTTCGGTCGAGTCAATCTCTTCACCCATGGCAATGTAGATGTCTTTAAAAACACCTGGACGCAGTGCCACCTGGGTCATGGTTTGGCCACTGCGATGATAACGCCGCTTCTGAGGTCGCATCTCATCCACCAATCGGCCTTCTTTGAGAATGCTAAATTGGGCCTCCTCGGCAATCCAGTTGGGGCCTTTGACATTCACCACATCATCCATTCGGAAGGTCAGCCCAGCCACAGTGACCGATTGTGTGGGTGTGAGGCGGACATCACGCTGGTAGGTGCTTGATTCCACCATCGCCACGCCAATCACAAAGACGCCGACGCCTGCATGGGCCAAGAGCATACCAAGTTGATGTCTCGGGATGCCTATTCGCGATTGACCTTGACGATGTTTTAAATAGTGTAGGGAACCAGCGATTAGCCAAAGCCCACCAATCCATCCAGTCACTGCACGGAAAGTCCATGCATCCAAAATGGCAACCACAACGAGTGCTACCACAGTGCACAGCGCGAGTGTACCAGCCAAAGGCCAAACCACTTTTCGCCACTGGTCCTTGCCCCACCGTGTAAAGGGGCCCAGAGGCATTAAAAAGACGATTGGTGTCATAAGAAAAATAAACATGGCGCCAAAGTAGGGCGGTCCGACCGATATCTGGCCCCAGCCCATGAAGTCGATGACCAAAGGATAGAGCGTACCAAGTAAGACCATGGCTGCCGACACGGTAAAAAACACGTTGTTGAGTAAAAGTAGACTTTCTTTACTCATGAAATCGAAACCCTTGCCAGTCATGATCCGTGGCGCTCTCAGCGCATAGAGCAATAGGGCGCCACCAGTCACAACAACCATAAACCCGAGGATAAACGTGCCACGCTCTGGGTCATTGGCAAAAGCGTGCACGGAGGTGAGCACACCTGAGCGGACCAAGAAGGTGCCCAATAGTGACATAGAAAAGGCGGCGATGGCCAAAAGCACTGTCCATGCAGGGAAAGCACCTCTTTTTTCTGTGACGGCCTGAGAATGTATCAAGGCGGTGCCAATCAGCCAAGGAATGAACGAGGCATTCTCGACTGGATCCCAGAACCACCAACCACCCCAGCCCAATTCGTAGTAGGCCCACCATGAACCTAAGGCAATACCGACCGTCAAAAAGGCCCAAGCCATGAGCGTCCAAGGCCGTGACCATTTCACCCATTGAGATTCGACCCGACCACCGAGAAGGCCAGCAATAGCAAATCCAAAGGCCACTGCAAAACCGACATAGCCCATGTAGAGCAGGGGTGGGTGGAAGATCATCCCGGGGTCTTGCAACAGTGGATTCAGGTCTTGGCCATCTAGCGGACCTGGAATTAATCGATCAAAGGGATTCGAGGTCAGTAGGGTAAACAGGAAGAAACCAACCGAGATCATCCCCATGACAGACAAGACGCGTGCCACAAAGTATTGAGGGATATTGCGAGAGAACCGGCTGACTAAGAGCATCCAAGAGGCGAGCATCAGGATCCACAGCAACAGCGAGCCCTCGTG
>JALQZL010000092.1 GCA_023258355.1 Wenzhouxiangellaceae bacterium
GGGTTCAGCTAAGTTCTCCAAGCTGATTCAGGAAGCCAAGTACCAGGATGCGCTCACAGTTGCTCAGCAACAAGTTGATAATGGCGCTCAAATCATCGACATCAACATGGATGATGGCTTGATTGACGCTGAATCCGTGATGGTGGAATTCTTGAACTTGATTGCCGCTGAGCCAGACATTGCCCGCGTGCCCATCATGATTGACTCATCTAAATTTTCGGTCATCGAGGCAGGTTTAAGGTGCTTACAGGGCAAAGGCATTGTCAACTCGATTAGCTTGAAAGAAGGCGAGCAAGTTTTTCTATCGCAAGCGCGGGTCATCCGTCGATACGGTGCGGCTGTGGTGGTGATGGCGTTTGATGAGCAGGGTCAAGCGGATGACACCGCGCGTATGGTTGAGTGTTTGTCTCGGGCTTACCATCTCCTCACAACCCAAGCAGACTTTCCACCCCAAGACATTATTTTTGATCCCAATATCTTTCCTGTCGCCACTGGCATGAAAGAGCACGATAACTACTCGCTGGCTTTTATTGAAGCGGCCCGTCTTCTAAAAGAGAAATTCCCTGACTCACATGTCTCCGGTGGCGTGTCCAACATGTCTTTTTCATTCAGAGGCAATGCAGTGGTTCGTGAGGCGATGCACTCTGTCTTTCTCTACCATGCGACCAAAGCCGGCATGGATATGGGCATCGTCAACGCTGGTCAATTGGCTGTCTATGATGACATCGACCCAGAGCTACGGGAGCTGGTCGAAGATGTTGTCCTAAACCGTCAGCAGGATGCCACCGAACGTCTCTTAGATGCTGCTGAGCGCTTCAGAGGGGATGGTAAAGCACAAGTCAAAGACGAGGCATGGCGAGACAAGCCTGTTGCAGAGCGCCTGAAATATGCTCTGGTTAAGGGCATCGACAAGCACATTGTTGAGGACACCGAGGAAGCCCGACAGTCCCACCCAAGCGCACTCGAGGTCATCGAAGGCCCCCTCATGGACGGCATGAACTATGTGGGCGATTTGTTTGGGGATGGGCGCATGTTCTTACCGCAAGTTGTGAAGTCAGCGCGGGTGATGAAAAAGGCCGTCGCCTACTTGGTGCCCTACCTAGAGAAAGAAAAAAAAGCAGGGGATAAGAAAGGAAAAATCTTGTTGGCCACCGTCAAGGGGGACGTTCATGATATCGGTAAAAATATCGTGGGGGTTGTCTTGGCCTGTAATGGGTTCGAGATACACGACCTAGGCGTGATGGTGCCCGCCGAAAAAATTTTGGCAGAAGCCAAAAAAGCTGAGGTGGATGTCATTGGTTTATCTGGCCTGATCACACCCTCTTTAGATGAGATGGTCAGTGTCGCTCAAGCCATGAAGGATCAAGGGTTTGAGCTGCCTTTGATGATCGGTGGTGCAACCACCTCCAGAGCGCACACTGCACTGAAGATCGACCCTTGTTATCCCCATGGCGTGGCTTGGGTAAAAGACGCCTCAAGAGCGGTCGATGTGGCCAGAAAACTCACCAGTCAAACCAACCGCCCTGAATTCTTGGGTACCGTGCAAGCTGACTATGAAGAAATCAGGACCCGCTCTGCTAACAAATCAAAGAAAAAGCCTTTGTTGTCGCTCGCTGAGGCACGCCGTCGCTCGCTTCACATCAGTTGGGATGACTATCAGCCACCCCAACCAGCGATGCCTGGGCATGTGATCAGGGAGCAATGGGCGCTGGCTGACTTGGTTCCTTATATTGATTGGACACCATTCTTTCGGACCTGGGAATTGGCCGGGCGCTACCCAGACATATTAAGTGATCCCGTGGTAGGTGAAGCGGCCAAAAGTCTCTGGGCAGACGCTCAACAGATGCTCAAGAAGATTGTTGAGGAGTCTTGGCTGACTGCCCAGTCAGTGTGTTGCCTGCTGCCCGCCAACAGTGATGGCGATGACATTATTTTGTATACCGATGACACGCGGCAAGTGGAAAGAGAGCGTTTTGTGGGGCTTCGGCAACAATCGGATAAAGCGTCTGCCAATTTTTGCTTGGCTGATTTTGTCGCCCCTGTTGACTCTGGTCTATCAGATTATGTGGGTTGCTTCGCCGTCACCGCCGGGCTCGGCATTGAAGCAGCGCAGGCCAAGTTGCCGGCCAACGATGATTATGCTGACATTATGCTAAAAGCCCTGGCTGATCGCTTGGCAGAGGCATTAGCAGAGGCGCTTCATGAAAAGGTTCGACGGCAATATTGGGGATATGTGCCCGATGAATCACTCGCCAATGAAGCCTTGATCGAAGAGGGCTATCAAGGCATCCGACCTGCCCCGGGGTATCCCGCCTGTCCAGATCACAGCGAAAAAGAAAAAATCTTTGCCTTGTTGGACGCTGAGAAGCAAGTTGGCATGTCGCTGACTGAGAACTTTGCGATGACCCCGACAGCGGCTGTCAGTGGCTATTATTTCTCACACCCAGCCGCTCAATATTTTGTGGTGGGCAAGATTGGTTCAGATCAGGTCGAGGATTATGCGCTCAGAAAGGGTGTTGACCTTGAAACAGCCGAGCGCTATCTGAGACCGATCTTATCTGAGTAAGGGGCCCGAGCACTTTTGACATTGACCAACAGCGACGGTCTTTGGTCACTATCACCACATCAAATCATCAGGCACAGGAGGGTAATGATCCTCTTCCGATTGCGTGGTCTCGTCCGATGTCGCCGCACTTGACTGGGTCAAGTCAGGCACCCACTCAGGGGCGATGGCTGCCACCGCCATGGCCACCTGTGGCTCAACCAATTTCGCTGCCCCTCGAAACATGACAACCGCCAAACAGCCCTCATTGAGTGCTTTTCTCTGCGCATCCGTACACATCACACGCCGAACCCGCCCAGCCTGCTCAAAGTAACGGGCATGCTCAGCATCCTCAGAATTTTTAATTTGATTGGTAAGCAGCGCCTCAATCTGAAGATTTCGCTTTCGCCTAGCGGCTTGCTCAGCTTGCTTGGCTTGCTTCTTCTGCTGTGCGTCGGCTTTCTCCGCCAAATGGCGCTGACGATAGGCCTCGGCGAGGTCAAGCTCTGAGGGTTCATTGCTCTGGCTCCGAGCACTCGGAGATGGCGCCTTTTGAGATGGGCCGCCCGAGCGTCGCTTTTGGCGCTTCTTGGATGAAGAAAGCCCTGCATCACGCAGGGCTTCTTTCAAAGATCCCATGGCTATTTGGCCTGACTAAGACTCAAATGCGAGAAGCCAAGCTTAGTCGCTTGTCTCAACAGAAATTAACTCCACATCAAAGATCAATGTGGCGTTAGGGCCAATCGGACCTGGGCGACCCTCAGGGCCGTAGGCCAGATCAGAGGGAATGTAGAACTGATAAGTTGCACCTTCTTTCATGAGCTGAACACCCTCGGTCCAACCAGGAATGACCTGATTCAACGCAAAAGTCGCAGGCTCGCCTCGGGCGTATGAGCTATCAAACTCGGTGCCGTTGATGAGCGTACCCCGATAGTGCACGGTGACTCGATCAGTGGCTTTGGGCTGCGCCCCATCACCGGATTCAATCACACGGTACTGGAGGCCTGATTCAGTCACCTGAACGCCCTCTTTCTGAGCATTCTCAGCCAAGAACGCCTCACCCTCTGCCAAGTTGGCAGAAGCCTGACGGTTCATGGCTTCAGCCATTTGCGCTTGTCTGCGTTGCATGAAGGCTTCACGCTCAGCCAAGGCCTCTTCTCGGCTCAGTAGTGTGGGCTCACCTGCATAAGCTGCACGAAGGCCAGCGACCAGCAGGTCGATGTCCAACGCCATATCCTGCTCGCCCAATGATTGGCCGATATCCATGCCGATCGTGTAGCTAATTCTTTCTTCACTGGTTTCAAGCTCTTGGGCTTGAGCTGACAATGCGGCCAAGCCGAAGGCCAGGGTCGCAGCAGCCGCGATTGAAGTGGTGCGTCGCATCATTACATCTCCATTTTGAGGTTTTATTTAACAGTGTGCTTCTGGGCACGCAGTGTATCAGATCACAGAATTCAACTTCCGTTCCCCAAAAAGATTTGACAGCTCTGTGTCATGGTGTTATAGTTCACTACAACACTAGAACAGGAGGCAGCCAAATGCTCCCGACAACCACCAGAAAACAACTCAGAGTGCCCCACCACGTTGCCATTGCGTGCGCGGCTGTTTGCTTGGCCTTGGCTTTCTTGGCCGATATACAGATCAGGTCAGAATTGGGCCCGACTGCCGAGAGCGCATCGGCGCTTAAAGTGGAGACACCTCAGAAGCGGAGCGTGAAACACGCCTTTCCTCGCCTGTTGCCTTGGAAGGCACCAGCACCAAGAAGCGAGTGATTTCATGAGCCACGCTTGGGATCAAAATGTTCCGATCTACCAGCAGCTACGTGATCGCACGGTCTCACACATTCTGGCTGGCCGACTAAAAGAAGGTGATTTGTTGCCTTCGGTCAGGCAAGTGGCTGTGGACCTCCAGATTAATCCCTTAACAGTCTCAAAGGCCTACCAAGTGCTGGTTGATGAGTCACTGGTCGAATCCCAACGTGGTGTGGGTATGCGGATCAAAGCCGGTGCCACCCATCAGCTATTAGAGGCAGAAAGGGCACGGTTTCTCTCTCAAGATTGGCCCGAGATTCTAAAGCGCATGGAGCAACTCAACCTAAGTTTTGAGGATCTTCCTTTGCCAAACAACCAAAAGGTTTCTAGTCAATGACTCAACCATCTCCTCTTATTCATGCCCGCGGTTTGCGGCGTCACTACCAGCGTGGCCAAGTCACGGCTCTGGATGGCATCGATTTGGCGATCCCGAAGGGACGCATCGTGGGCTTGATTGGCCCAAATGGCTCGGGCAAGACAACGGCACTCAAGGCCATTTTGGGACTGACTCCCTACCAAGGAGAGCTCAGTGTCCTGGGCCTCAACCCAAGTCGTCACCGCGACCGACTGATGGAGAATGTGTGCTTTATCGCCGATGTGGCGGTGTTACCACGCTGGGCCAAGGTGTCCCAGATGATTGACCTGACTGACGGCATGCACCCCCGCTTCAACCGGGCACGCTGTGTGGAATATCTTGAAGCCACCAACGTTCGAATGAATGCCAAGGTAGGCACCTTGTCTCGAGGCATGGTGGTTCAGTTGCACTTAGCCCTGGTCATGGCCATCGAAGCCGATCTGTTGGTTTTGGATGAGCCCACCTTGGGTCTTGATCTCTTGTTTCGAAAGCAGTTCTATACCAACCTCATTAATGACTACTTTAATGAGAACCGCACCATTCTCATCACAACGCACCAAGTCGAAGAAGTGGAGCACATTCTGACTGATCTCATCTTCATTAAGGAAGGTCGTCTGATCTTGAATGACACCATGGAATCTGTGATGGGCGACTACGCTGAGCTGCTGGTCAAGCCTGAGGCCGTTGAAAAAGCCAAAGCCCACCACCCAATCGCCACGCGCACCATGATGGGGCAGCCCGTGTTTCTCTATCACAACGTCGATCAACTCGCGCTTGCCGAACTCGGTGAGGTGAGATCACCCAGCGTGTCTGATCTGTTTGTTGCCTTAATGTCAAAACAACACTAGGAAAACCAGTTCATGCAAAAACTAACCGCATTACTCAAAAGAGAAATGATTGAGAACCGCTTTTCTGCTTTGTGGCTACCCTTTGGCATTGGCATTGGATTGGTTTGCGTACTTCTGGGCGCACTGATTTGGCACCATGACATCGCACTGAGCCTGAATGGCACGGGCATTGATGGTCTGGCATCGATTGCTGCTGATGAGAAAATCCAGGTGGCCACAGGCCTAATGGCAGCCCTGACATTGCCCTTTTATGTGCCGCTCATCTTTATTGTCATCTTTTATCTCGCTCATGGGCTTTTCGATGAACGCAAAGACCGGTCCATTCTTTTTTGGAAAAGCTTACCGGTCTCTGACCACCTCACCGTTGCTTCTAAGCTGATCACGGCGATTGTCGTCATCCCAGCTTGCTACTGGCTGGCTGCAACGATGACTCAAGGTGCTTTTCTATTTGTTCTGACACTGACAGGTCAACTGGTCGGACTTGAACTGTGGTCGGTGCTGTGGCAACCGAGCTTGATTTTTGCTCAG
>JALQZL010000093.1 GCA_023258355.1 Wenzhouxiangellaceae bacterium
TTCTAAAGGTGAAACTTTTATTCAAGATACAAAAGTTGCTTTTAATGAGCTGGTGCCAAAATAGCAGAACAATTGACCGCCTTGGATGGCACAGGTGAAGGTGTTGCCTGCCGTCACGGCAGTGACTTGGGTATTCCGAAAGCCGCCGGCAGTGCCCACCGTGCCATTCGCATCAAGCACTTTTTGAGGCGTCAGCGTTGTGTTGCTTGGCGGCGTGGTGCTGAAAATACTCAGTGGCTGGCCAGTGCCATTTCCCAAAGCACCCCCTAGACTGTTACCCCAGCAATACACCTCACCACCTTCGATGGCGCAGGTGTGTGTCCAACCTGTCGAGACATGCGTGACATTGGTATTGGTGAACCCATCATTGGCAAGCACCTTTTTTGGCTCATAGGCATGCGTGGTGGTGCCATCACCGATCGCCCCATAATTCCATCTCACCGAAGGGATTGAGGTGTTGGTTTCGTTGTTCCGACCCCAGCAGTACAACACACCACTGGTGGCCGATGCGCTGGCCCCTTCGATAGCGCAGGTGTGGTTGTATAAGCTACTGACCGCAATCACATTGTTGTTGGTGAACCCATTGGCCGCTTTCACAGGATACGGTGTGGTGTATAGCTTACCCACAGGCAAGTGTGAGGCCGGGTTACCGTGACCGGTATACAGGGTCGGACCCCAGCAAAAGACTTTCCCATCTTTGAGTGCACAAGCGTGGGTATCCCCGACAGCCAAATCAGTCACCCCCTCGGCCCAAGCGGGCCCTGCGAGCAGCGCGAGTAGCAGGGCACTGGTGAGCGCCCAGCCCCATCGTGCACGCTTCACTGGATGCTTATGCCAACGGCCCGTGGCATCAAGGTCAACGGATAGGTTGAGGGAAATCTTATGCTTCATTGGTATCGTCTCTTCTTTAAAGTGATTGAGATGATCAGCGCATCACCAAGCCGACCATGCCGTCAGGGGACTGTTGCCCACGCCTGTCTCGGCAAGGCACGGCCACAGTCTTGTAAACTACATAGAAAACAGTGGTCTGCAGACCCAAGAAGTCTTGAGCGTTAGATTAGCACTTAAAAAAGAAAGTAGCGCTTGTAAATTATTAGGGAAACTTAAGCATGAATGGGCAAACGTTCGACCGCGCAGGCCAGATTAGGTGAGTGCGGCGGCCATGAGTTTGGCGATCAACGCATGCCTCGCCTCGCTGTCTTCAGGCAGGGCGGGCATCGCCCTTAACACGTAGTTGTAGTTGATGGTCACCAACAATTGAGCGGCCGCGAACACGGCCTCCGGACTCAAGTGAGCCATGGCTCGCGCTTCCAGTTGTTGATACAGCATGACCGTGGTGGCTTTAAAGATTTGCTTGGTCTGCGGACTAACGCTGCCCGTTTTGAGAAACAACTCGTGCATGGCGCGGTTAGCCCCCCAATGTTGAGTCACCAAGGCTTCGTAGGTTTTGGATAAATGCTCTAGCAGTGTGGTCAATTCAACTCGGCGCCATGGGCCCTCGTCAATCTCGGTGAGTGCCTGATACACCGCCTGACAAAATCGATCAAACAAACGCTCTAAGGCCACTTGCTTGGAACCAAACCGTGACATAAAAGCGCCCTGCGTGAGCCCGGCTTCATCGGCAATCCCAGCAATGGTGGCTTCGTGATAACTGACGGTTAACAACAGCCGATCGAAGGCGTCCAAAAAGGCCTTTTCCGTTTGTTGACTTCGCCACTGCCGAGGCTCGCGATAACCCATGACCACCGATATCCCCACAAACCTTATCTCTATTATGCCCGATACCCCGCCCATGGCCTTAATAAAGTTGACCCATCTAGAGGGCGTGACTTGTGGTCTAATGATGACTCTTTATAATGGGGGTTTGGACTTCAGACTAGCCAGCCAGCGAACGCTCCCCAATGGACAACACCAACCAAGACCCGATCATCATCAATGACATTGAGCTGGCGCCAGGCGATACTTCACCTGCCTCCAAAGCCGTTGGCCTGCCGTGGGCCGTCGCTTCTTTGTGCTTGGATATTATTGAGGTCTTGGTCTTGTCTGAGATCATTTTTTTTGACTCCTTTCGCTCAGGCCTCGACCGTGGTTGGGGCATATTGGAGTATTACTTGATGGTGATGATTGGCGCGACCATCGGCCAAGCCATCGGCATTTGGATGGTGAGCCAAAAACACTGGTATCGGGTCGGCGGCATGCTGCAAATCATCGCCAGCACCACCCAGTTAATCAAAGTCGATGGCATTATTGGCGTGATTGGTGGCTTGAAAGCGTGGCGCTATGGCAAGGCGCTGGCAGCGTATCGAAAACAAACCAGCGCGCCCGAACACACCCAGTCCGCACCCTAAACCACGCACCACCGGCTACGGTATACTAATGACTATGCAGCAACGACAACCAAAGCGGACCCGGTCTCAAACCACTTTATTGTGGGTAATGAGCCTATTGCTGTTGCAAAGCGTGATGCCGTGGGCCTTGGTCCACGCCCAGACCATGGCCGGTCATGTGGACAGCCCAATGGTCATGAACGTGGATAGCCAAGCACCCCACGATGAGGCCCACTGCCCCAGCATGGCTTCAAAGAACATCGCCGACGATACTGACCACCCAGACCAGGACAAAGACCCCGCACCGATTGAATCGGTCTGTGAGCGGGCCTGCGCTCTGGTGCAAGTGTTGACACTGACCCCACGCTTTGATGCGTATCGGGGCTATGGGGTGATGCCCGAGGTCAACGTTTGGGTCTCACACCACGCTTATCCCGCCAAAATCCCCACACCTCCTCCGATCAGCTGATCCTTTTCCAGCGCGGGTCCGTGAGGCCTGAAGTCATCGGATAGCGACACCGTTGTCTTTGGCGATCAGCGCCCACCGGATCCACCCCTAAACGCATAGCGAGTGTGATGACTCAATCAGTCAGTGATCGCTGTGCCGCACTGATGATGAGGATGGATGATGAGAGACGACTTACCCAAGACCCCTCAGGCCTGGCGCCTGTGGGTACCGACTGGCCTGCTGATCTTGGCCGGCCTTTTATTGGCCACCCCCCCTGGGTGGGCGCGGCCGGTGACCTATACCGGCGGCAAAGTGTTGGTCAGTGAGTTCGAGCCCAATAAAGTGGCGTGGCGCTACGGCTACTCGCCATCTTTTCGTTGGTCGGCCTCGCTCGGCGGTCTCTATCTGGACGGCTTGGCAGACAACGATCAGCTGAATGTGAACTATGTTCGTGCCGCCAGACTCGCCAAGCGATGGAATTGGCCGACGGCACAAGCCAATCTCTTCATCTGGGGTGGTTTGGGTGTGGCCGATACCGGCCCTCAGTCTGAGACCAGTGGTCATGTCGGCTTTCAAGCCGACTTTGAGACGCGACGCATTTATACCTCGATCGTCTCAGAGCACCACGAGGGCTCGGGCTGGCGGTATCGGACCGACACCCTGTCTTTGGGATTTGCGCCTTACGAACATGACTTTGAACGTCCTGCCTTGTGGCTGGTGGTCAAAGGCATGCGCGCCACCCATACGCGAAAAGATGACCCCAAAGCGGCCTTGATGTTGCGCCTATTCAATCCCACTTGGTGGTTTGAAGCCGGCATCAACAATCAAGGACAGTTATTGGGCAACGTGATGTTTAATTTTTAAGCACAACTATCGATAACACCTTAACTAAGGAAACCAATGATGAAACCTATCCAAACAATTTCTCAAACACTCGTGATGAGCGTGGCATTGATGGCCACCTTGATAAGCCCTGTGTGGGCGGCTTCTGAAAGCAGCATTGAAGTGAAAGTCAATGGTTTGGTCTGCGCGTTCTGCGCCCAAGGCATTACCAAAGCGTTCGAAAAAGAAGAGGCCACTGAAGCAGTCTTTGTGAGCTTAGAACGCCAACTCGTGGCCATTGCCCTGAAACCTGACATGACCATGGACGATGCACTGGTCACCAACACTTTGGTGGATGCCGGCTATGACGTGGTCTCTATCGATCGGACCAACCGCCCCCTATCGGTGATCCGCGAGGGCGGCATGATGACAGATGGCCCCACTGAGATGGCCCATGGGGAGATGGATCATGGGGAGAGGTCACACCACGGTGATGCGGCCGGTGGAGATCATGGCCATGAGGCGCATCATGGTGATGCCCATCACGGCAGTGCCCACCACGGTGACACTGGCCGACCATGAGTGACCTGCACTTAAGGCCACAGCAACAAAGCCTCTTCGGTGCCGTGGGCGCTTTGGTGGCGAGCTCTGGCGCGCTGGTCTGCTGCGTGTTGCCGGCCGTCATGGTCTCTCTGGGGGCGGGCGCGAGTTTGGTTGGCTTGCTTGGCATGTTTCCGCAGCTGATCTGGCTCTCCGAGCGAAAAGGCTGGGTGTTTGGGGTGGCTGTGGTCATGTTAGTGATCGCCGGCGCCCTGTTACAGCGTGCTCGTCGCGCGCCTTGCCCAGCTGATCCAAGCTTGGCCAAGGCCTGTGCAAGACTGCGCACGGTCTCGTGGGGCTTGTATGTGGCCGCGGTTGTGGGCACTTTGGTGGGCGCGTTGTTTGCCTTTGTGCTCCCCGCTTTGTTGGCTTAGCCAGCGACCAGCCAGGGTTAAGCGAAGGCATGTTTGAAAAGGCGGATGGGGCTGTTGTGCTAAGACAGACACAGCCCTGATCCGCCCTTTTAATCCTCGGGGTGTTCAGGCAGTGACCGTACCTGAACTTTCCTAGATTACTCAGCCAAGATCAATCAGCCAAGCTTAATCATTCAAGCTTAATCATCCAAGATCAACCATCCACCACCTCGAAGGTCAACCCGGCTTTCTCAATCAAGCGCTCGCGATACGCTTCCCCCAAAGCCGTTGAAGGTGTCCAAAACCCACCGGCCACCTGGCTTTTTGAGACTTGGGTCGCCAAACACACCGCGGCTTCCCCAAGCATTTTGGCGGTTGAGCCATAACCCGGGTCACGGTCGCCACTGACCCTCACCGTCAGTGTCTGGCCTGATGCGTTGGATCCCACAAACCGCAGCTTATAAAACCCGCGGGCTTGTGCCTCAGGGCTTGGGCCTTCTCCTGGTTTGGGCAATACGGTCTTGGCCATCCATCCTCTAATGGGCTTCACACTGGCCCCAAAAGCGAAGGCGCCGAGCATCAAAGACCACACCCAGGCCCGATAGCCACCTTTCACCCCTTGGCCAGTGGCCATCGCCTCATCGTAGGTAAACTCATCGCCCCACGGCCTGTGTTGCAAGGCATGAGACTTATGAACCACCCGCGTGTTGATGGCCGCCATCACAAAGGGCGCCACCCAAGTCCCCAGTGCGGCATCAAACTTGGGTCGAGTGACATAGGGCTGACGTTTGCCTGACTGGAACGGTTCTGGACACAAGGCATAGGGGTTTTTTAACACCCGGGCGGTGGCTGGGTCGGCTTTGGCCTCTTTGATAATGTTCATCATGCTCGCGGCCGTGCCCCCACTCATCTTCCCGCGCATCGCCTCGACCCCCATCGACACCTGACTCATTGGCTGGCCAAACCGCGCTGTCGCTTCGGCCTGTAAAAACGCCACGCCCAGATCACTGGGTACCGAGTCAAAGCCACAGCAGTGCACAATCCGCGCACCACTGGCTTTCGCTTGGCTGGCATAACGCGAGAGCATGCGATGCATCCAAGGCACCTCACCGGTCAGGTCACAATAATCTGTCCCAGCGGCCACGCACGCCGCCACCACCTCATCGCCATGGAGGGCATACGGCCCCACGGTAGAGCACACCACATGCGTCTGGGCAACCAGCGCATCAAGCGATGCCCGATCGTGGTTATCTGCCACCAACACGGGTAACGCCGCCGCATCCAGCGAATGCTTTAAAGCGGTTAATTTCGCTTGGCTTCTTCCAGCAATGGCCCAACGCAGGGGACCGGTTAAACCATAGGTGCGCAAGAGATAACGGACCACCAATTGGCCCGTGAATCCCGTCGCACCGAGGACCACGAGGTCATAAGGGGGGGCAGCAGTCGATGAGGTCATGGCACATTCTCCA
>JALQZL010000094.1 GCA_023258355.1 Wenzhouxiangellaceae bacterium
GTGAACTCGATGGTCTTGCGGGTGGCGTCGGCCAAGTTAACTTGCCCAGCCAGCATGTTCTCCCAGGTAGGCGAAGACGAATCCTCAAAGTCTGCCATGAAGACTTTCGCACCTGAGTTCAGCGCATTGATAATCATCTTTCGGTCAACAGGCCCGGTGATCTCAACACGACGATCCCGCAGAGGTTCAGGAATACTGGCCACCTGCCAGTCGCTGGTCCGAATAGCTTCAGTGCTGGGATCAAAGTCAGGCAACTGCCCGTCATTCCATGCCTGCTGGCGTTCACTTCTTAGAGCGAGCAATTGGTCAACTTCGGGCCGATAACGTTGACCCAGTTTGCCTAGCAATGCGAGTAGGGGTGCCGACAAGAGCGGCTGAGCAGACGGTGGTATGGCTGCATGAAAATCAACCTTCGGTGAATTGTCTCGCCAATCGTCTGGATGCTGTGCGGAGGGTGATTTCATAGGGAACCTCGGTTTGTCTTGCCATTCGCCACCTATTCAGCCTAAATCCGTGGTTAGGTATTTGGCAAATTAAATGTTCAAAAGATTACTATTGGTTTTTTCAATACTGCCAGCTATACTTTGGAATCCATGTACAAAGGCAATTTACAAAAACATCTGCGGGCTTTTATCACGACCGCCCAAACGGGCAGCGTGTCTAGCGCTGCTAAGGTGCTGTATCTGAGCCAGCCTTCGATCAGTCAGCAAATCAAATCACTTGAAACCACGCTCAAGCAGACATTATTTGAACGGAATGGCCCACAAATGCGGCTGACGCCAGCCGGCTCGGCGCTGTTTGAGATGGGACAACCCCTGATTCGTCAACTTGATGCGCTACCCGATGACTTCGCACGGCGCTATGGCTCCTTGGAAAGCGGCACCATCCGCATCGCCGCTGGCGAGTCCACCATCATGCACTTGCTGCCACCCTTGCTGATGCGCTTTCGGCGTTTGCATCCAGGCATCACAACCGACTTACACCACGTCAGTGGCACAGAAGGTCTCAAGCAAATCCGTCAAAATGATGTGGATTTTGCGGTGGGATCCATGGTCGATGTCCCTGATGACATTGACTACCGTCCTATCTATGAATTCAAACCCGTTTTGATCGCAGCACTTGACCACCCTTTGGCACGGCGGCGACAAATCAGGTTGCAAGACATCAGCCCTTACGGCCTCATTTTGCCACCCAAACGCAGGACCACCTACGAGATGATCGATATGGTCTTCCAGCGCCACGACTTGCCTTATCGCGTCACGCTCGAGATCGGTGGTTGGGAGGTGATCAAGCGCTATGTGTCTCTGGGAATGGGGATTTCAATCGTCACCAGCATCTGTATCACCGAGGCCGACCGTGAGCGCCTGATCGTCCGAGACCTCTCTGAGTTCTTCCCTTCGAGAACTTACGGGGTTGTTCTTCGAAAAGGCGCCTACCTCTCACCTCAAGCGCACCGCTTTGTATCGCTCATGAACAAAGCCCTATTTGCGTCTATCGATACGAGCCGAGCGCCTTCTCCGTTAGAATAGCCCTATGAGTAGTCTGACGATGGTAGCGTTATCAGGCGGTGTTGACTCGGCCACCACCGCATGGCTATTGCAGCAGCGCGGCGAAAGAATCGAGACCATGTTCATGAAGAACTGGGAAGGTGATGACCAGACCGACGGTTGCACGGCAGAGCAAGACGCAAGCGACGCTCGCGATGTCGCTAATCAATTGGGCCTTCCCTTCCATGCGCGCAATTTCGCGACCGAGTATTGGGAGAATGTCTTCGAGCAGTTCTTGGCTGAACTGGCCCTGGGGCGGACACCCAATCCGGATATTTTGTGTAACCGAGAGATCAAATTCAAAGCTTTTCTGGAGCACGCTTTGGCGCTAGGTGCTGACTGCATTGCCACCGGTCACTATGCGCGCGTCTCGGTCGATGCAGATGGGACAGCGCATCTCCTCAAAGGGATCGATCCTGACAAAGACCAAAGCTATTTTTTACACGCCCTTGATCAGCATCAACTCCAAAAAGCCCGCTTTCCGCTGGGCGAGATGACGAAGGCTAAAGTCCGAGAGTTCGCCAGCAAAGCAAAACTCCCCGTGGCCAAGAAGAAGGATTCAACCGGCATCTGCTTTATCGGCGAAAGACGCTTCGAGACTTTTATCGATCACTATCTCAAAGCCACACCTGGACCAATATTCTCAACAGATGGCCAGCGGGTCGGGACGCACTCAGGGCTGATTCATTACACCCTCGGTCAGCGGAAAGGACTCTCCATTGGTGGTCTCAAGGATTACCCTGAGGCGCCTTGGTTTGTTGCCCACAAAGATTTAAAAACCAACAGTTTGTGGGTGTGCCAAGACACCCATCACCCAACACTGATGGCGGATCGACTCTGGGCTGAGCAAACGCATTGGATCAGTGGTCAAGCACCCAGCGCCACTCATGCCATCACAGCCAAGATTCGGTATCGCCAAGCTGACCAAAAGTGCACGGTAGTCTGTGATGACAAGGGCCAGGTAGAAGTTATCTTCAATGAGCTTCAGCGTGCGGTGACCCCAGGTCAGTCAGTGGTTTTCTACGATCAAGAGGTCTGCCTAGGTGGGGCGGTGATCAGCCACGCCAATGTCGCCACGCCTCAAGGCCTGAGCTCATACCACCCATCTGTCGCATGAGAGCGACACTAAAAGATCAAACCATCGCCTTGGCGGGCGTTGTTCAAGCGGCCACACTGGTGATACAAATCGCCAAGACTGGCCAATGCTCACAACTGGCGGCTAAGACGAGCATTGACGCGATCTTCAACACAGACCCAGCGTCGACAGAGGACGCCTTTGGTGGCTTGGCTGGTTTACGGTTGGGGATGGGCTCTCTTAAAAACATCTTAAGTTCAGGCTCCAATCAAGAGGAGCTTCAAGCGCTCCATATATCGATGGCGCTGCTCAAGCTAGGGCAAAAGCTGGGACGGGATGCCAAACGCCAGCAGGCGCTCGGGGAGGCGATCACCGGGGCCAAGGCAGGCTGGCAAGCGGCACAAACCGCCCTTGATGAGGCAACTGTTACCGTCCTAGCAAAAGCTTATGAGGACAACATTTCGAGTTATCAATTTCGGATAAAGGTACCCGGTGATCCGTCCGTGCTGAAGAACCCGGAAAAGGTGAAGATCGTTCGCACATTGCTTCTGGCTGGCCTAAGGGCCGCTATTTTGTGGCGGCAAGTGGGAGGCAATCAGTGGCGCTTGATCATGTCAAGAAAAGGCATTCTAGAGCAAGCAACACGCTGGGTTTGAATGGCCCACCTAGGGTCATGATAAAATAGACGCAGTCCAATTTTTTCTCGGGAGAGTCCAATCATGCGCGATCAGCTAGGTTGTTTTGATCACTTTAATGTCAACGGCCAAGACTATGGGTTTTACAGCCTTCAAAAGCTAGCCCAGCAATATGACCATGTCCATCGCCTGCCCTACTCTCTGAAAATTCTCTTGGAGAACCAGCTTCGATACGAAGATGGCGTGAACACCACCGCTGAGGATATCGCCGCACTGGCCAATTGGGATCCCAAGGCTCAGCCAAACCAAGAAATCGGATTCGTACCTGCCAGAGTGGTGCTGCAAGACTTTACAGGGGTACCTGCGATCGTGGATTTGGCTGCCATGCGCGATGCCATGAAGTCATTGGGTGGCGATGCTGAAAAAATCAACCCACTCTCCCCCGCTGAGTTGGTTATTGACCACTCGGTCCAAGTGGATGCCTACGGACGAGCCGATGCTCTGGACTTAAATAACAGAATTGAGTTTGAAAGAAACAAAGAACGCTACGCTTTCTTGCGTTGGGGACAAGGGGCCTTTGATAATTTTAAAGTGGTCCCGCCCAACACAGGCATTGTTCATCAGGTCAATCTGGAGCATCTATCCCGCGTTGTCTTTGGGCAAACGCAAACAATGGATGGCGAAGAAGTCTTAATGGCGTGGCCGGATACGGTGGTGGGGACTGACTCCCACACCACCATGATTAATGGCCTTGGCATCTTAGGCTGGGGTGTCGGCGGTATTGAGGCAGAGGCAGCCATGTTAGGCCAACCCATCTCAATGTTGGTACCCCAGGTGATTGGCTTTAAACTCTCAGGGCAACTTCCTGAGGGCACAACCGCCACTGATTTGGTGCTCACCATCACTGACATTCTCAGAGACCGAGGCGTTGTTGGTAAGTTCGTTGAATTCTTTGGGGACGGGCTGAGCAAACTTCCCTTGGCGGACCGTGCGACCATCGGCAATATGTCACCTGAGTTTGGCTCAACGTGCGCCATCTTCCCTATCGATGCAGAAACCATTCGTTACATGTCATTGTCAGGACGTGATGACGCCCAAGTAGCGCTTGTTGAAGCCTATGCCAAGGCACAAGGTCTATGGCGAGAAGACGGCGATGCCGATCCTATTTATACCGATGTTATTGAGCTTAACTTGGCCGACGTCGTTCCTAGCATTGCCGGCCCCAAACGCCCTCAGGACCGCGTATTGCTCAGTGAGGCCGCGACTGAATATAAGCGACATGCTGCGCCAATGATTGAGGAACGCAAGGGTTCAGAAGGTCAAGCTACCGTTGAATACCACGGTAAAACTTTTGACCTTACCGATGGCGCCATTGTCATCGCAGCGATCACATCCTGCACCAATACCTCTAACCCTGCCGTCATGCTGGGCGCTGGGTTGCTGGCGCGGAACGCTCTGGCCAAGGGACTGACGGTCAAGCCCTGGGTCAAGACATCGCTGGCTCCTGGATCAAAAGTAGTGACAGATTACTTGAGTTCAGCCGGCCTACTCGATGACCTTGAAGGGCTGGGTTTCTACACGGTGGGTTATGGATGCACCACCTGCATTGGCAACTCGGGCCCTTTGCCAGAGCCCATTCACGATGCCATCCATGACAATGATCTGATCGCAGTGTCCGTACTCTCTGGCAACCGCAATTTTGAAGGACGAATTCACCCTGAGGTAAAGATGAATTATCTGGCTTCGCCACCGCTGGTGGTGGCCTATGCCATCGCCGGCCGTATGGATGCCGATATTGTCAATGACCCATTAGGTCATGACCCAGATGGTCAACCCGTTTACCTGAAAGACATCTGGCCTGACACCATCGAGCTTCAACGGTTTATTGATGAAAATGTCTCCTCTGAGATGTATCGCAGGAATTACTCGAGCGTGTTTGAGGGTGATGACCGTTGGAAGAGCATGGATACGCCCCTCGGCGAGATGTTTGCGTGGAACAACGATTCAACCTATGTCCAAAATCCTCCCTACTTTGAGGGCATGGACATGACCCTGCCAGATATCACCGACATTAACAATGCCCGTGTGCTTGCGAAGTTGGGAGACTCTGTCACCACTGACCACATCTCACCTGCGGGGTCCATTGCAAAGGATTCACCAGCAGGTAGATATCTGCAGGCGCATGGTGTGAGCCCATCCGATTTCAACTCATATGGCTCACGACGGGGCAACCATGAGGTAATGATGCGAGGCACTTTCGCCAATGTGCGTATCAGAAACCAAATTGCACCAGGCACAGAAGGTGGTGTCACGACCTACTTCCCCAACGGAGAAGTCATGCCCATCTATGACGCGGCTGAGCGATACCAGAAAGATGGCACCCCGCTGGTCGTCATTGCGGGCAAAGAGTACGGCTCTGGGTCCTCTCGTGACTGGGCAGCCAAAGGCACCCGCCTGTTGGGTGTCAAAGCGGTCATTACAGAGAGCTTTGAGCGGATCCACCGGTCAAACTTGGTGGGCATGGGTATCTTGCCCCTCAACTTCATGTCAGGTGATACCCCTGATACGCTAGGCTTAGATGGCACAGAGATCTTTGACATCATCGGGCTTGATAATGGGCATGCCAAAACAGTCAAAGTCACCGCCACAAAAGA
>JALQZL010000095.1 GCA_023258355.1 Wenzhouxiangellaceae bacterium
TCATCCCCGCCAAGGCATTGGCACCAAATAAAGTGCCTTGCGGGCCTCTTAGAATCTCGACTTGCTGAATGTCGAGGGTGGTCGCACCGCCACCTAACCCAGTTAGATCAATGCCATCGACAAGCAGGCCCACCGAGGCGTTGCTGGGCTCAACAAATTGCGAGCGGGCACCGATGCCGCGGATTTGAAAGAAACGCCCTCTCGATGCCCCGGTGGCAAAGTTGGTGTTTGGGGCGATGTTAATAATGTCTTCGATATGGGTGGCGTTCGCCTCTTCCAAAGTGGTGGCATCGATGACAGTCACGCTGGCGGCGAGGTTGGATAAGTCGGTCTCTCGAAAGTTTGAGGTGACCACGATGCGGTCTTCGAGCGGATCATTTTTCGGGTTGGCCTCATCGAGGTTTTGCGCCTCATCAGACCAGGCGGGCAGACTCATGATGAGTGCCAAGCCAATCAGCCATCGTTTATTCATGTTGCAGGTCTCCTGTTTTGTTATGCCATTGGGAGACCCGGTCGTGCTCGGTGGGTGGGCAGTGGCCAATTGTTTGTGACACTGACATCCGTGCCAACCCCACTGCGTGTTCCTGTCCCTACGCCGGCATGATCCGGATCAGGTTCAACGGGTCCACCGATAAGTCGGTGTCTCAGGCAGATGCCGCCCCGAGGAAACAGCCCACAGTCTAACTGATCTGACCAAATTTGGGTAAGTGGCAGTGAGCTGAAAGCTTCGCTATGCTTTGTAGTCAGTGCCATCATGTCATCAGTCAAAAAGGAGTTTGGATAAATGAACACACAGCGTCATAAAAGTCGCCACGGTTTATTCGTGACCGTGTTTTTATTAATGACCCTTTTTGTGAGCGTGGGCTTTGCCGGGGTCGCCGATCCTAGGCTGAACCAAGGACCCAAACCTGTCGCCGAGGGCGCCTCTGTCATGGTGAGCACGCAGCTTCCTATTGTTACAGAGACAGCCTTGGCCGTGCTGGAGGCTGGAGGCAACGCCGTTGATGCCATGATTACCGCCACCTTCTTGCAACATGTGGTTGACTACCATCAGGTCTCCCACTTTGGCACGATGTCTGGCATTTTTTATGAGGCCAAGACTGGTGAGTACCACGTGATCAGCGGTGTGGGCACCCGACCCTTGGCCAGCCGTTGCGGTGAAGGTGATCCTTCAAAAGTCTCCATCGGGGGTGTGGTCCGAGCGATGGGTGCGTTGGCGGACAGGTGGGGGACGATGGACTGGTCTGAGTACCTGCAACCCGCCATTCAAGCGGCCAGCGACGGGGTGGAGATGAGCTCCTTCATGTATGGCGTGAACTATAAGTTGATGCAAACAGGAGAGTCAGGGGGCCTGATTGATAATCCCGAAGCGCGCGATTTTTATATGCCCGAGGGCTTTTTGGTGCCTGTCGGTGAGCGCTGGCAGATGCCTGCATTGGCCGATCATCTGCGTCAATTGGCAGCCGAGGGTCCTGGGTACATGTACGAAGGCGAGTGGGCTGACAAGTTTGTCAAAGCGGCACGCGCTGGGGGCCACTGCGTCGCACCAGAGGACTTGGCCGAATATGAAGTCCAGTGGCAAGCGCCTGTGAGGTTCAACTACAGAGGGCATTCGATGGTGGCTTCGGCGCCGCCCGATACGGGTGGGGCGTTCGTCGGCTTGAGCTTGAACATGCTCCAGCATTTTGATTTGGCGAGCCGGCCCCATTACTCAGAATCTGCTGAGACACTTGAGATCATGGCGCGCGTTTTTGGACGGGCCAGTGAAGAGACGCGGCGGATGATTAACGATCCCTTGGCCATGCAAGTGCCCACAGACATTTGGGTTTCGCCTGAGTATGGCGAGATGGCCGCCAATATTGTGAAAGCCAGTATGCGCCAACCTGGGGTGAGCTTGTCGGCATCTGAGGCGTCACTTTCTGATGAGGTGATGACGCTGGGTAGCGACCACAACGTGATTGTCGATGCCGAAGGCAATTGGTTTAGCGTCTTGCACACCGGCCATGGTGGGGCGCCTGGCGTGTTGGTCGACGGGGTTCGGGCCACGGGGTCCACTGCCCGTGCGTTGACCCAAGGCCCGGGCCGTCGCTTGGTCTTGCCGATTACCGCGTTGATGATTGAAAAAGAGGGCAAGCCTTGGTTGGCCATGGGCACGCCTGGCATGCCACCACAACCGGTGACCCAGGTGCTGACCAATATCCTCGATTGGGGTATGCATCCGGCTGACGCTGCCGCTCAACCGAGATTTTGGGCTTGGCTTGGCAATGAGCCTGGCATTCGAATCGAGTCACGTATCAGCGACGACGTCCGTGCAGGCATCCGTGCCTCGGGCCTCAGTTTGAGTGACCTTGGGCCTTATTACTGGTCAACCGGCTCGATGCAAATTATCTGGCGAGATGAGGAAACGGGTCGGCTCTATGGCAGCAGTGATCCCCGGCGTTTGGGGTGGCCGGGCGGTTACTAGTGGTGATCTGAGTGAGATGACAAACCCATGCCCTAGTTGGGCATGGGGGTTTGAAAGTGTGCCTCGAAAGCCGCTCGGATGGCGTCGAGTGAGAAGTCATGGTGCTGAGGGCCACTGTGAGCGATCTTAATCGCGCCCATTAACGAGCCCAAGCGAGCCGCATCCACTGGGTCCCAGTCTTGGCTTAGGCCAAACAACAAACCTGCCCGATAGGCATCACCGCATCCGGTGGGGTCGATGATGGCCTCAGGCGTCACCGGCGCAATACGCACTTCACGGTCTTTTGTGATCAATTCCGAGCCTTCTGCGCCATGGGTAATGATCACCCCGCCACTTAAATGATCAATCACTGTTTGCCGACTCAGACCGGTCTTCTCTTTGAGCATGGCCCATTCATAGGAGTTCAAGGTCAGCCAAGTGGCATTGTTGATCATATGAAACAACTCATCGCCATTGAACATCGGTAGCCCTTGGCCTGGATCAAACAGGTGGGGGATGCCGGCTTTGGCGAACTCATCAGAGTGTTGAAGCATGGCTTCTTTGCCATCTGGTGAAATAGAGCCATAGCGAATGCCTGCATCAGTGGGCACGCTTTGCCGATGGTTCTGAGTCATCGCGCCAGGATGGAAGGCGGTGATCTGGTTATCGTCGAGGTCGGTTGTAATAAAGGCCTGTGCTGTCCACTCTGCCTCAATGGTGGTGACATAGTCTCTGGAGATGCCTAAGCGTTCCAAGTGTTCAAGGTACTGGCCACAATCAGACCCCACTGTGGCCATCGGGATGGGGTCACCCCCGAGCTTTTTCAGCGTGTAGGCGATATTGCCAGCACAGCCGCCAAAGTTTCGGTGCAACTCAGGCACCAAGAAGGCCACATTGAGCATGTGTGTCTTATCGGGAAGGATGTGGTCTTTGAACCGCTCTGGAAAGACCATAATCGTGTCAAACGCCAGTGAGCCGCAAATCATGATGCTCATCAGATGAAGCCTCGACTTTCGTAGTGGGTTTATTGCATTGTACCGTGTAGGGTATACAATAACTAAGGTTCACCACTCTTTATTGGCAAGCAGGTAAGCGCATGTTCAAACACTTAATGGGATTGTTTTCTAACGATCTCTCCATCGATCTCGGTACGGCCAACACTTTGGTGTTTGTGCGTGGGCAAGGCATCGTATTAAATGAACCCTCTGTGGTAGCTGTCCGCATGGAACGGGGACCAGGGGGTCCGCAGTCTGTGGCGGCGGTGGGAACCGAGGCTAAAAAGATGTTGGGCCGAACGCCTGGCAACATTCGCACCACTCGGCCACTGAAAGATGGGGTCATCGCTGATTTTGATATGACCGAGCAAATGCTTCAGTACTTCATTCGAAAAGTCCATGAAGCCAGATTCCTCAGACCCAGTCCGCGAGTGTTGGTGTGTGTGCCGTGCTCATCGACCCAAGTGGAGCGACGGGCGATCAAAGAGTCAGCAGAAGGGGCGGGCGCTCGTGAGGTCTTTTTGATTGAAGAGCCCATGGCCGCGGCGATTGGTGCCTGCATTCCCATTCATGAAGCCCGAGGTTCGATGGTGCTTGATATTGGTGGTGGAACAACCGAGGTGGCGGTGCTGTCTTTGAATGGCATTGTTTATGCCAACTCTGTGCGTATTGGCGGTGACCACTTCGATGAGGCAATCGTCAATTACGTCAGACGAATTTATGGGACGTTAATTGGTGAGGCCACCGCAGAAAGAATCAAGATTGAAATTGGTTGTGCGGTGCCACCTGAAGAAGACATAGAGATGCAGATCTCAGGTCGAAGCCTCGCTGAGGGTGTGCCAAAGATGATCACCATGACATCAAAGCAAGCCAATGAGGCCTTGTCAGAAGCCTTGGCAATGATTGTCGGCGCAGTGAAAACCGCTTTAGAACAAACGCCACCCGAGTTGTGTGCGGATGTGGCCGAGACAGGGATTGTGTTGACGGGGGGCGGTGCGCTGTTGCGTGATTTGGATAAGCTTTTAATGAAAGAGACCGGTTTGCCTGTCATTATTGCCGACGATCCCATGACCTGTGTGGCACGGGGTGGTGGGCGTGCGCTTGAAATGATGGACGAGAACCGGGGCGATTTCTTCTCAGAATAGTGAGCATCGGCCGACGAAGCCGCAGCCTCTCGGGTGACCCTAGCCAAACGCTTTGGCGGCTTCTTTTTTATGTGATCCTGGCCATCGGCTTGATGGGCATCGATCACCGCGGGCAATACCTCGACAGATTTCATGCCACCCTTCGCCAAGTCATTGAGCCAATCTACTCAGTGATCGATGTCCCTATGCAAGCTGCCCAAACGCTCCAGCAGTGGTGGCAAACCACCGATCAGCGGATCAATGCCCAGCAAGCCTTGGAAGACACCCTCCGTCAGCAACAGGCGAGGTTGATGACCCATGACCATCTACAGCGTGAGAACGCCCAGTTGCGGGCATTGCTTGAACTCACAACGCCACTGGCCATGGATTTTGTGACCGGTCGGGTCTTGTCCGTTGATCTCAATCCCTTTGCGCATCGCTTGGTCATTGATCAGGGCACGAACGCGCAATTATTGCCAGGGTTAGCCACGGTGGATGAGCGCGGTCTGATTGGCCAGATAGACAGTGTCACCTCTTCAACGGCGCGTGTGA
Source organism: Wenzhouxiangellaceae bacterium (assembly GCA_023258355.1). Lineage (GTDB taxonomy): Bacteria > Pseudomonadota > Gammaproteobacteria > Xanthomonadales > Wenzhouxiangellaceae > Wenzhouxiangella. The sequence continues at coordinate 5,115 of JALQZL010000095.1, forward strand.
TCTTAATCACCGACCCTGACCATGCCCTACCGGTTCGTGTCGTTCGCACAGGGGAGGCGACCTTGGCTTATGGGGGTGGTTTAGATGCCAATTTGCGGCTGACAGATTTGCCGATGAACACTGATCTTGTGGTCGGAGATGTGGTCGAAACCTCAGGGCTCGGGGGCGTGTTTCCCGCAGGACTGCCTGTGGCTGTGGTGAGCGCGATAGAGCGACCGGAGGGGCAAACATTCGCACACGCCAGTGCCACACCTATCGCCAATTTGGCTCGGTCGGCTTTTGTGGTGGTGCTCAAACCCGACGAGGCCATGCCTGTGCAGGCCGTGGAGGAAACCAACGGTGGCTGAGCGGCGTTTTTCCGAGACCACTTTAATGTGGGTGTCTTTGTCGCTGGCTGTGGTGCTCACGCTGCTACCACTGAGTGATACCGTCAGACAGCTTTGGCCTCATTGGACGGCCTTGGTGATGATCTACTGGGTCTTGGAGGGGAACCGCTTGCGGTTGTTGGGTCAGGCCGCCTTACTGGGCTTATTGCTGGATCTGGTCACAGGGGCATTGTTGGGCCAGCACATGCTTAGCCTTGTGGTGGTTTCTTTTATTTTGTTTCGCTCCAGACACCGCCTTCGGTTTTACCCACCCTGGCAGCAAGCCGTGGCTGTGATGCTGCTTCTCTATGCAGAGCGGATGGTCACTTGGCCGGTGCTTGCCTTGACCGGTGAGCCCACACCTACCGTTTATTGGTGG
>JALQZL010000096.1 GCA_023258355.1 Wenzhouxiangellaceae bacterium
ATTGGTTTGCGCGCCAGAGACAAACCCTTCTCTTTGTTTTTCCATCTCCTCTACATTTTTCTTACCCATCGCCCGCCTCAAAATGTCGGCTTGACCTAGGCTGTAGCCAGCCAGATCCTGGGCGATTTGCATGACCTGTTCTTGATATAGGATCACGCCATAGGTTGGCTTGAGAATCGGTTCAGCCAGCGGGTGAGGATATTTAACAGGTGCTTGACCATGTTTTCGGTTAATGTATTCATCCACCATTCCAGCATCTAGGGGGCCGGGGCGATACAGGGCAACGGCTGCGACAATATCATCAAAATGGTCTGGTTTGAGTTTGCGCAGTAGCTCTTTCATGCCAGCAGATTCGAGCTGGAAGACTGCGGTGGTGTGGGCTTTTTGTAGGGTCTCAAAAGAAGCCGTATCATCCAGTGGAATCTGGTCCAAGACGATCGGGTCTTGATCGGACTTGGCCCGTGTTTGATTCACTGCCTTCAATGCCCAATCGATGATGGTGAGGTTTCTCAAACCCAAAAAGTCGAATTTGACCAGCCCCACAGCCTCAACATCATTCTTGTCATACTGCGTTAGGACAGAGCTCCCATCCGGCTCTGTGTAGAGCGGTGTGAAGTTTGTGAGGGCAGAGGGCGCAATCACAAGCCCGCCAGCGTGCTTGCCCGCATTTCGTGCCAAGCCCTCCAGCGATCTGGCGAGGTCAATAATGGCTTTTGTGTCCTCCTCAGCCTCATAGCGTTGCTGAAGCTCGGCCTCCTCATCAAATGCAATCGCCAATGTCATATCGGGACGGGCTGGAATTAATTTGGCGATAGAGTCAACAAAGCCGTAGTTATAACCAAGAACGCGTCCGCAATCCCTAACGACCGCTTTGGCCGCCATTGTGCCGTAGGTGATGATCTGTGACACTTGTTTCCGACCATAACGGCCAGCCACGTAGTCGATGACTCGGTCACGCCCTTCGACACAAAAGTCGATATCAAAGTCAGGCATGGAGACGCGGTCAGGGTTGAGGAATCGCTCAAACAGAAGATCATAGCGAAGGGGATCAAGGTCAGTAATGCCAAGTGACCAACCCACAACAGAGCCAGCACCCGAGCCTCGCCCTGGTCCCACTGGAACATCATTGGCCCTAGCCCAAGCAATGAAGTCGGCCACGATCAAGAAGTACCCAGCGAATCCCATGGAAACAATGACTTCTAATTCGTGGTCAAGTCTCGTTTCATAGTCACTCTGTGTGAGATCCTCGCCAAGTCCGTGCCGTGCTAACCGGCTCTCCAATCCCTCACGCGCTTTGAGGGTGAGGTAATCAGCTTCTGTTCTACCATCTGGCACCGGGAAAGCGGGCAGGGCATACTGCCCTAAGGTCAATTCAAAATTACACCGCTTCGCAATCTCAACGCTGTTTTCCAACGCCACTGTGAGGTCTTTGAAAAGATCTGCCATTTCCTCGTGGGTTTTAAAGTACTGTTGATCAACAAAGTCTCTGCTCCGCCGCTTATCATCCAGCAATCGGCCTTGGTGGATACAGACTCTGGCTTCATGGGCCAGATAATCTGATTTATCTAAAAATCGCACGTTGTTGGTGGCCACTACTGGCACTTGGTGCGCCAAAGCCAAGCGTAAAAGCGAATGCTCAAGCAATGATTCGTCCGAGAGGCCGAGTCTTTCTAGGCTGATGTACAAACGGTCAGACCAAATTGCCTGCTGTTCTGTCAGATAGGTACTGGCTTGACTATGCTGACCATCAGCGAGCTTATGACCTAAGGTTGAGTCTCGACCCATCAGCACGATCAGCCCGTCACTATGCCGAGTTAACCAGGTGGAATGAATGATCGGTTTGCCTTGGGCATTACGGCCGTCAAGATAGCTTTTTGAGATGAGCTGGCACAAGTTGAGATAGCCTTGGTGGTTTTGGACCAAGACAGTCATCACGCCATGGTCCTCGCCATACTCATCATCAGCCACCACGATGTCAGCACCACAGATCGGTTTCACGCCCGCAGCGGTGGCTCGCTTGAAAAACTTGACCAAGCCAAACAGATTGCTCCAGTCCGTGACGGCCACTGCAGGCATGCCATATTGCTTGGCGCGCTCGACCAACTCATTGATGCGGACCATCCCATCCTCTAATGAGAATTCTGTATGGAGTCGCAGGTGAATAAATTGGGGATCAGGCACTCAGATGTCTCAATTGTTTGGTTAGTCTCTGGCGTAAGAATATGTTTTAAGCCACTGTATTAAATAAAAAATATTCAACATGGCGTTGGCTTTGTGAGGCAATGGACCACCCAGCCATTGTGCCAGAATTTGAATGGTATAAGATAGCTTCATGACAAATAGCCCCACACCGCATTCAGATAACGCGCGCACCACCCAAACAACCCCTGGCTTGTTGGCGGCGCTTCTGCCCATATCTTTACTGATCGTCATGTTGGCGACCTCGGTGCTGCTCTTTGGAGACAACTCTTCTTATGGGCCTAATCAGATCGCACTGTTGATTGCGGCAGCTTCTGCGGTGCTCGTGGGTCTTTACCATGGACAATCCTGGCATGACTTACAAGAGGGGATTGTTCAAGGAATCTCAGTGGCCTTGGGCGCTGTTTTGATCATTCTCACGGTCGGCGCGCTGGTCGGGACTTGGCTTCTGGCTGGCATTGTGCCCACCATGATCTACTTCGGATTAGAACTGCTGAATCCCAGCTGGTTTTATGCCGCCAGTTGCTTGATTTGCGCTATTGTGGCGGTGTCTATCGGCAGTTCTTGGACCACTGCGGCCACGATAGGGGTGGCGTTGATGGGAATTGCAGCTGGCCTTGAGTTATCTTTGCCGGTCGCTGCTGGCGCGGTGGTCTCCGGGGCTTATTTTGGGGACAAAATGTCGCCACTTTCAGACACCACCAATCTGGCCCCCGCGGTGAGTGGCAGTGAGCTCTTTGCCCATATTCGCTATATGTGTTGGGTTTCTCTGCCAGCGTTGGGTTTGGCTCTGGTTGGCTATGCGGTGCTCGGCTTTGCCACTGAGGCGAGCTCAACAGGGGATACTTTGATACGCATGCAAGCTGACTTGGATGCGCTCTATAACATCAATATATGGATGCTCATACCACTGCTATTTTTGTTTGTGTTGGCAGCGATGGGTCAACCCGCCTTACCCAGTATTTTCGCCGGTGCTTTGTTGGGCGCTGTTTGGGCATTGATTTTTCAACCCGACAGGGTGGCAGCGATGGCAGGAGAGGCCGAGGGGGTGACGGCAGGCTTGCAAGCTGTTTGGCTGGCATTGAGTGATGGCACGACCGTGAGCAGTGGCAATCAGGCGCTTGACGATTTGCTGAGTGGGGGTGGGATGTCCTCGATGCTCAATACCGTCTGGTTGGTGATCTGTGCCATGACCTTCGGGGGTGTCATGGAGCAAGCAGGCCTTCTTCGTCGTGTGCTGCAGGCGCTTCTGAGGCTCATTAAGACCAGTGCTTCATTGATTACCACCACGATCCTGACGGCCTTCTCTACCAATGTCTTGACGGCCGATCAGTACATATCTTTGGTCTTACCTGGCCGCATGTATAAAGCAGAATTCGCCGATCGCGGATTAGATCCTCGCGTGTTGTCACGGAGCCTTGAAAATGGCGGCACGATCACCTCGGTGCTCATTCCGTGGAACACTTGTGCCGTGTTTATGTTTGGCGTCTTGGGTGTCAGTCCGATTGAGTATGCACCTTATGCATTTTTTGCCTTGCTGGTGCCCTTGATTGGTATTGCCTACGCTTACTTGGACTTCAAGATCCTGAGGTTAGCTGACTAAACATCGAAAAACCAGCGATCCAAGTGCCCGCAGCAGAGCCTAAGTTAGAACCAAAAAACACCAAGAAGACGTGACTAATTCTGTTGCGATACCAACCTTTGAGGGTAGCCACGTCCTCGCGCAAGCCCTCGAAATCAGTCACCCTAGGCTTTCGCAACCAGGCCTCGACCACACCAGTGACCATGCCGGCACCCACCGTTGGATTCAATGAAGTCAACGGGGCTGCCACCAGCGCTGTGAGTATCGTTAGCGGATGAGCACGTGCTAACAGTGCGCCAAAAGACGACAGACTGCCATTGACCACCACCCAAGTGGTGACCAAAGCCCAGCCCAGCTCGGGTGACTTTGAGAATCCAAAGACAAACCCCGATATGACGACCACGAGAATGAGCCACGGGAGCCATGTCAGAAAGGACCGTGATGTTTGGGTGGCTTCTAATTGGGCAATGGTGCGCTCTGGATGGTCATCTTGTTGAGCCAACGCCTTGAGCATACCTGCCATATGACCGGCACCAATGACGACCAAAACCCGCTTGGGTCCTGTCATTGCCTGCTGCGAAGTCTGTGTCTCCACCTTGAGCTTGGCAGCCATGAAGCAGTCCCGCTCTGCAATCAGGCTTTCGTAGAGTTCAGGCGTGGCCTCGGCAAACTGAGAGAAGGTTTGGTCGAGTAGATCGCCTTGTTTGAGCTCCTCAATTTCTTGTTCGGAGATGGATTCACGGGAAAATAATGAAAAAAACAGCCCATTGAGCATGACCCACTTTTTCCACCAGCCCATGTGGGCACTGGCGCGCTTAAGTGTGATCCCAATTTCTCGGTCGATTAACCACAGAGGGAGCTTACGCTGATTGGCCGCCTCAATTGCCATGCGCATTTCAGCGCCTGGCTCGATGCCCAATTGCTCAGCAATGCGACGCTGGTAGGCAGACATGGCCAGTGAGGCCATCATCATGCCGCCCTTTCCCTGGCGGAGAATGTCGAAAAGGTCTAAATTTTGCCAGGCCTGGGTGTTGGTGATGGCTTCGTGACGAGAGCCGCACAACTCAACAGCCACGGCATCAAACAGGTCAGTGTCAATTAGTCGACCGACCGTGGTGGCGCTGGTTTGTGAGACGTGTGCTGTGCCCAGAACGTAGTATTCCGTATCATCTCGTGTGAGGATTTCGAATGGCTCATGACCTGCAGCGGAGGTCAGTACTGTGCGTGCGTTTTGTTGATTTGAATCGTCAGTCATACTCTGGCCTTTGCGCCACATAAAACCCGTAGCCATAGCTGTGTTTGTATCGATGATAGAGCGCTATTTCAGCTCGCTCGGCATCGATTATCTCACGCGCTTTTGGATTGGTTGCGTGTCGTTTAAGAAAGTCATCAAATTGGGATTGAAGTGGGCTGTAGTAGTGATCAATCCACGAGGTCTCAGGCAGGATAAAATGCCCAATCGGTCGATAACCGGCCTCGGCGATCTTGTCGAGATTACCTGAAACGGTGGTGATTTCGGGGTAGGTCTCGTGCCAATACCTGTCAATGTCATCATCTCGAACATTGGAAAGCCAAGTAATCTCTGAGACCGCCAGATAGCCACCCGGTTTCAAAAAGCGGCGCCACTCATTGAGGCCTCGGGAAAAGCCTATCGTATAAATCGCTCCCTCAGACCAGATGAGATCAAAGGGCGCCGTATTGAAGGAGAGATCATCAATCGATGCCTGAGTGGTCTCAATAAGGTGTTCAAGACCTTCTTTGGTCGCCATCGTTTGTAACTTATTAAGAAAGGGTAGTGAGATATCAACAGCGGTCACGTGTGCATTCAGTCAGCGCGCGAGTTGCAGCGTGGCTGAACCTGTGCCACAGCCCATATCGACCACTTTCAACGTCTCTGAACGACTGTGGCGGCACATC
>JALQZL010000097.1 GCA_023258355.1 Wenzhouxiangellaceae bacterium
TACACTGCACAGTCGGTCGCGCTCACACGCTTTGGGCAGATGCAAGGCAACTACATCAGTACAGGGACTGATCCCACTCAGCTGACAGTGACCCCAGAGCGATCAGAGGATCTGGGAGAGGCAGCGCTCCTTTGGACTCAAAGCGATGTGGGTGACTCATCTAACCTGAGACAATTCCGAATCGCGGCGCGTGGAACGGGCGCCGGCGTAACGGGTATCTTCGCCCCACTGCTCAACGGTCAACTCACCACACGGGTCTGTCCGTTGACTTGGCAGCTGGCCGCAAACGAGTCAACCTCTGGGATTTTGCAAGCCAGCACTGACCAAAGTGGGTGCGTGTTTCAATCCAATGGGGCCTCAGTGGCGTTGCATAAAGAAATTGTGTTTGATGGAGATTTCATCACGGTGGCGGATCGTATCGATGGGCCAGACATGCCAGCGTCAAGCACCATGATTACCCAATTTGTTCGCTTGAAATCAGCGAGCGCTCGGGTCGCCCGTCTCGATGTAGACCAATGGCGCATGGCTGTTGAATTTGAAATGCCAGCTGACGGTCAAAGGCGTCAGCCAACCGATGCCGCGGGTATGGACTTAGGGGTGGGCATTTCACTGCGACTCCAAACAATGGATAGCGAGCCTCAGTGGCGCCTCGTGGTCTCTGATAAAGACAGCTCAGAGATAATCGGTCAGGCTTGGGCTGACTGGAATGCCCAACGCATTGGCTGGGCGAATGAGAAGCTTCAGGTTGAGATCGTACTCTAACTAGATCTTCCAGCCAGATGGATGGCCATCAATAGGCTTGTAGCCGAGCTCGACGCCTTTGGTCACGATGGCAACGGCGTCATGCGGATGAAGGCTTTCAAAATGGCGGCATCGCGCCCAGAAATCTGAAATACTGGACTCGCTGGCCAAGACAGTTTGCAGGCGTCTGGCTGAATCCTCGACAAACATCAAATTCTGACCATTCAATAGCGCAAAGGCTTGTTCGTCCTCGCGTTTGACAGCTGCCTGAACTGGGGTTTTCAATGTATCCTCAATTAGGTTGATATAGTGATCGAACTCGAAGCCTTTCACTGAATCATCGAGTTTCAAACGGATATCAGCGGAGGATCGTTGGCTATGCGGTGTCGCCACAATACCACTCTCTGTGCCGAGCCAATCGTAGACGGCCTGATAATCTAGCGTATGGCCAGCATCGAAATCTGTCTCGAACTGCTTTTGTATCAATTGGCGAGACAATGCCGCAGAGCACGGGCAAGTACTTGAGTAGATCACTTGAAAGGACATCTCAAAATCGCAGGCCCCATTGCGGTAAGTGGCAATAATGCTAAATGGATACTTTTTCCAGCCACTGTTGGCACTGACCAACGAATCGCGTCTAACCAAATAATCGAAATTTAGTCGAACCAAAGCCTGATTACTCAAGTCTTCATGAGAAGCCAAAAAATCATCGAGGACTTCTTTCAAGACAGCAGGACTGACGGTTTGTCGAGATAATCTCTGGTCTAGGTGAAGATACAGCCGCGACATATGAATGCCTCGCTTGTCCGGCTGCGCGAGGTCAACAAAAGCATTTACGGTGGCATGGGTAGAAAACTCTTTGCCATCAGCATGCGCGACCCGAATGGGAAGCTCAATGTCATTCATCCCAACCCAATCGAGGGTCCCAGCCACTTTTACCTCAGCGTGACTCGCCACATCGGGCATTTGGATTACTTTAGAGTTCTTTGACATGCTAGGTCCTGTGTTTTGAATGGTCGGAGCGGGGAGATTCGAACTCCCGACCCCCACAACCCCATTGTGGTGCGCTACCAGGCTGCGCTACGCTCCGAAACTTTAGGCTAAACAGTGTACCAACTTGCCAGACATCAAAGGATCAATTCCCCTACTCAAAGCCAGCCATTCATTTATCGCCTCAGAAGCTGAAGAATCTCTTCCAGTTCAACGCGCAGTTGGCGGGTAACTTGTTGGGTGCGAGTTAAATCAGTCTGTGCTGAATCACCTTCCAGTTGCTGTCGCGCACCGACGATCGTAAAGCCCTGCTCGTGCAGGAGGCTGCGGATCTGACGAATCATGATCACATCATGGCGCTGATAATAGCGACGGTTGCCCCGACGTTTGACAGGCTTTAACTGAGGGAACTCCTGCTCCCAATAACGTAACACGTGCGGCTTGACAGCGCACAATTCACTGACTTCACCAATGGTGAAGTAACGTTTGGCCGGAATGGCCGGCAGTTCTTGATTACTTCTTCGGTCCAGCATATGCCTCAACTCGTGCTCGTAGCTTCTGACCAGGTTTGAACGTCACGACCCGACGCGCTGAGATCGGAATCTCTTCTCCTGTCTTTGGATTGCGACCTGGGCGTTCGTTTTTGTCACGAAGCTGAAAATTACCAAATCCAGACAACTTAACCTGCTCCCCTGCCTCCAGTGCCTCGGCGATTGTCTCAAACCAAGCATCCACAAAATCCTTGGCTTCTCGTTTGTTCAGACCCACCTGATCAAAGAGCATTGACGCCAATTCGGCTTTGGTTAATGTCATCTGTCTTACCCTCTTAATTTTGCACCGAATGCCGATTCGAGCTGTGATAAAACTTGCTTGGTCACTGATTCGACATCCTGATCTACTAGAGTGCGTGAATTGTCACGAATAATCAAGCCTATACCCAAACTTTTGAACCCTTTTTCAATACCATCTCCCCGGTACAGGTCGAAAATGACCGTCTCCTCGAGCAAATTACCTGCGGCTTGCTCGATCACTTGGACCAATTCGCCAGCACTGATCTTCTCGGGAAGGACAACAGCGAAATCACGCCTAGAGGCCTGATAACGTGATATCGGCTGGTACTGGGGCAAGCGACGCTGGCTGAGCAGGTCCAGGCGCATTTCACATATCATCACGCCTCGTTTCAGCCCAAACTGCTCGGCAATTGTTGGGTGGAGTTGGCCAATGCATCCAACGTTCTGGCCAAATAAGACAATCTCAGCACTTTGTGCGGGATGCAGCCACGGATGTGCTGGTGTTGCCTGGTAAGAAAGAGTGCCCAACTGAAATTGAGTGGCTACTCGCTCGATCTCATCTTTGATATCGTAGAAATCAATCATGTCTTTGGGGGCATCAAAGTGCTCTTGCCATCTATGCCCCATCATCACCAGTCCAAGATGGTGGCTCTCGGACTGCGGTTCATAGCAATGACCGATCTCAAACAACCTTTGATCATGATGCCCATAGCGCATGTTTCTAGCCAAAATGCTCACCAGGCCAGGCATCAGCGACGGCCGCATCAGCGCTTGTTCCTGACTCAAGGGGTTCGCAAGCTCAATGCCTGTGAGCCGTGCACCATCTGGCTTGAGCGTATCTTTTGGAATAAAACTCCACCCCATAACCTCTTGGAAGCCGCGGCCAATCAAATGTTGACGCGCCTCAGATTCCCCAAAGGAAGCTTCAGGAGGTGCGCTGAGCGTCAACTCACCGCTGGGGGGATGGGAGGGAAGCTGATCATAGCCAATCACCCGCGCCACCTCCTCAATGAGGTCCACGGCTTCATTAATATCTCTTCGTGCGCTAGGCGCCACAGCAGTGATCAACCCCTCAGCAGGCCTGTCGACCTCCATTCCCAGGGCGCCCAGCGCCTTGGCTATGTCATCTGCCGACAGGTCAGTACCTAACATGGCATTGACTTGTTTAACCTCCAAGGCCACGGGTTTGTTTGCCGGCAGCGATGAGTCAATATACTCAGATATTGGGCCGGGGTTACCCCCTGCAATTTCTAGGATGAGAGCCGTTGCCCGCTCAATAGCAAGACGCTGGAGGGCTGGATCGACGCCTCGCTCAAAACGGTGCGATGATTCTGTACTCAAGCCAAACCGCCGCGCACGTCCGGCAATCGTGGCTGGATTGAACCAAGCCGATTCGAGCACTATGGTCTCAGTCGATGCGGTGACACCTGACCCCAACCCCCCCATGACACCAGCAAGTGCGAGAACTTGAGACTGATCGGCAATGACGAGGCACTCTGAGTCCAGATCGATTGATTGGCCATCAAGAAGCGATAAGGTCTCCCCCTGATTTGCACGACGCACACAGATGGGTCCGCTGAGCGCACTCAGGTCGAAAGCGTGCATGGGCTGGCCCAGCTCAAGCAGCACATAATTGGTGACATCAACGACGGGGCTAATGGGTCGAATGCCTGCGCGTCTTAAGCGCTCTTGCATCCACACCGGGGTTGCAACAGAAGTATCTACCTTCTCAATCACTCGCAACAAATAGGCGGGACAATCATTTGGTGCGTCAACGCAAGCGTCAACGCATTGTTGCGTGATGGGGTCGACTGACTGAATGGTGGGTGCTTTGAAAGTGGCCCCTGTCAGGGCGGCCACTTCTCTGGCGATGCCTCGCATTGATAAACAATCTGAGCGATTCGGCGTGAGATCAATATCAAACACCACATCATTAAGGTTCAGGTAGTCCACCAAAGAGACGCCGACAGGCGCATCATCTGGCAAAGCCATCAGGCCAGCAGCAGCATCTGCCCCCTCCCCCAGTCCCAACTCAACCGCCGAACAGAGCATGCCCTCTGATGCCACACCACGCAGCTTGGCAGGCTTTATTTTCATCCCATTGGGCATGGTGGTCCCGAGCGTTGCCAAGGGCGCCTTCAAACCTGGTTTGGCATTGGGCGCACCACAGACAACGGTCCTCTCGGCTGAATCGCCGGCGACCTGACAAATTCTCAAGCGATCCGCATCTGGATGAGGTTCGGCAGACAGAATTTCCGCCACCACAATCCCTTTCAAGCCATCACCCAAAGCAATGACTTCATCCACTTCCAAGCCACCCATGGTCAGCGTCTCTGCGATGGTCTCATGGGGACAGTCGATGCTGACCCATTCTCTTAGCCAGTTGAGGGATACTTTCATGACACCACCGCCTACCTAAATTGCCTCAGAAAGGCCAAGTCGTTGTCGTAGAACATGCGAAGATCATTGACTTGGTAACGAAGCATAGCGAATCGCTCAACTCCCAAGCCGAAGGCATACCCTGAATACTCTTCAGGATCGATACCGCATTCTTTGAGGACATTTGGATGAACCATGCCGCAACCCAAAACCTCGAGCCAACCCGACGGGTTGCCATGTTCATCATGCCAGCGGACATCGACCTCGGCTGAGGGCTCGGTAAACGGGAAGTAGGAGGGTCGAAGTCTAATCTCGAGTGATTCTTCGAAGAACGCGTTCACAAACTCGTGAAGCAGCCCTTTTAAGTCGGCGAAGGAAATATTGCGATCCACAACCAGCCCCTCGACCTGATGAAACTGAGGTGTGTGCGTTTGGTCTGAGTCTGCTCTGAACACCCGGCCTGGCGCAATAATGCGAACTGGGGGCTTTTGCTCTTGAAGTACCCGAATCTGCACAGGTGAAGTGTGCGTTCTTAGAAGCCGGCCATCCTCAAAGTAAAAAGTGTCGTGCATCGCACGCGCTGGATGATGCTCAGGAAAATTAAGCGCCTCGAAGTTGTAGTAGTCTGTCTCAATCTCGGGACCTGTTGCCACTTGGAATCCCAGCCGTGTAAACAGCCCTGTGATACGGTCAAGCGTGCGGGAGACTGGGTGGGGTCCGCCTTTAGGCGTCCCACGCCCTGGTAAGGTCACATCAATGCGGTCTCG
>JALQZL010000098.1 GCA_023258355.1 Wenzhouxiangellaceae bacterium
CTGATTTCGAGGCAGCACAACGTGGTTTTGTCGCAAGCGCAGATGATCCTTTGATTCTCAATACCGATGGCTCTGTCGCCTGGAATCTCTCGGCCTATGAGTTCATCAAGGGCGATGCCCCTGAGACCGTCAACCCTTCCTTGTGGCGACAAGCCAAACTGAACGCCATGCATGGCCTCTACGAGGTTGTCGATGGTATCTGGCACGTAAGAGGTTATGACTTGGCTGTCATGACCTTGATTCGAGGAGAGACAGGGTGGATTGTTATCGATCCCCTCACAACCCCAGCCACGGCCAAAGCAGGCCTGGCGCTGGCTAACCAACATCTCGGCGAGCGGCCAGTTTCCGCCATTGTCTACACACACTCACACGCTGACCACTTTGGTGGGGTCGGCGGGATCCTGCCAACTCAAGGCCAAAATGAGACTCCCATCCCGATCGTTGGCCCTGAAGGTTTTTCTGAGGCCGCCGTCAAAGAAAACCTCATGGCAGGCAACGCGATGATTCGAAGAAGTGTGTTGCAGTTCGGCTCTTTGTTACCCAATGGCCCCAGCCACCATGTCGGCTCGGGACTCGGTCAAAGACTGTCGATGGGTCAGGTTGGACTGATCATCCCAACTCATGAGTTAAGCGCTCGGGACAAGACCATGACTTTGGATGGTGTCGTGTTTGAATTTATGGACGCAGCGGCCACTGAAGCACCGGCTGAGCTTGTGTTCTTTCTGCCTCAGTTCAATGCTTTGTGTGGTGCTGAAGTGATCTCTCGGAATTTCCATAATCTACTCACACCACGCGGTGCAAAAATCCGCGATGCGCTTCGGTGGAGCCAAGCCATTGATGATCTGATTGTTCAGTATGGTGATCGAGCCGCCGTGCTCTTCGGTTCTCATCACTGGCCTACATGGGGCTCTGAGAACATCACTGAGCTTCTCACAAATCAACGAGACCGCTATCGTCATGTGCATGACCAAACATTGCGCCTAGCCAACCAGGGCTTCACCATGCATGAGATCGCAGAGCTACTTGAAGAGCCCGCATTTACCGAAAAAGATTTCTCTGTCAGGGGGTACTACGGCACCCTAAACCACAACAGCAAGGCGGTGTATCAGTTTTATTTTGGCTGGTGGGACGGGGTGCCCGCCAATTACCATCGTCATCCACCCGAGGCAGAGTCAAAACGCTACGTGGCGGCCATGGGTGGTGTCGACGCCGCTGGCCAACAAGGCATTCAGGCTTTCGAAGCTGGTGATTATCGGTGGGCGGCCACGATTTTTAATCATTTGGTGTTTGCCGATCCTGAAAATGAACCTGCCAAGGCCTGGCTTGCGGCGAGCTATGAGCAGATGGGTTTCCAGTCAGAGTCGGGGGCCTGGAGAAACTACTACCTAGGCGCAGCGCGGGAACTCAGACAAGAACTACCCCGTCATCTTGAATTGACCAGCGTGAATCAGGCGTTCCTGCAAGCAGTCCCCAGTCTTGATCTGTTTAATGCCTTGGCTGTTCGATTTAACCCCGATAACTTCGCTCTCTCGCCAGCCAAACTCGGATTCACTTTTGTCGATCGTCGTGAAACCATCACCCTAGATATCACCCAAGCGGTGGTCTTCCCAAGACAAGGTGAACATAGCGGCATCGAGACCATGGTGAGCATGCATCGCGATGCCTTTGATCAACTGCTCTTAGGTGAGCTGGCCGTCCCTGATCTCATCGCCAATGGTCAAATTACAATCCGTGGAGAGCCAGCGCTGTTTTTTGGATTCTTGAGTGCCTTGGACTCTTTTGATCCTTGGTTTAATGTGGTCATCCCGTAGGTGATGAGGGCGAACACGGTGTTGATGTTGCACCGCGATCTTCGCTCACTCGCCCATCATCCCCAAAGTGAGCTTTATCGGGATGCTGGTATTGATGTTGGCGCTACACACTCGGGTATGTCATCGCGCGCCCCTGATGACCTCAAGATTGAAGTGAGTCATCACCATGAATCACAGCAACACCACTGGTCTGGGATTAACTAGGCTGTGTATAGATAGCTCACAGGTTCGAGGCCTGCAAGGCCCACTTTTTCGTCCACATCAAAGCAAGATATCAGCTTCGTTACCCTGACACCTGAGACCAAAGTCGAATGAGGGCCAGGACTGAGATCAGCAAAGTCATCAGCAACAAACCAGACTGGCTGACTGAGGGAACAGGCACAGCTGGCACCGCCTCCCACTGTGCGACGACCGTCAGGTCCTCGGCTGGCATGGTCGTGGGCACTGATGGCAACCAACCAGTGAATGTATAACCTTCACGCGTGGGTGGCGTTGGTGCCATGACTGACGAACCAACCTCTGCGGTGATGGCATTGACAGCTGACCCCCCTGCTGAATCGAAGGTGATTGTCGATTGAGCGGCGGGTGCTTTTGCCAGCGTAAAACCAGCATCGCCACCGACGGCGTCTCCAGTGCCAGAAACAGTCAACGCACTGACGGGCCCATCAAAAGTGAGCACCCCATTGGCGAAATCAACACTGCTGGTGTCAATCGTATTTGCGGTCACGCTGATACCCGTCAACCCACCCGTGACGGTAAATGATTCACTGAAGGTATAACTGTCATACCCACCACCACCAGATGTATTACCACGAAAGTAATACAAATACAGCTGAAGGTCAGTGACTGGGCTATCAAAGGTAATCGTGAACGAGCTTGCAAAGTTTTGGTTGTACAGACGACCTGACTGCATACCAACACTGTTCCAGTCAGTTCCTGCCATGGTCATATCTTGAATTTCTGCACCAAATCCAGGCGACGAGAGCCCCGACATCGTGAAGTTTACGCCATCCAAGGTGCCTGAGGCGCCATCCGTGTAAGTCGCGAAAATCGGTGCGCCGTTGGCGAGAGCAGATCCCGATATGGCCACTAAGGCCGCCAACATGTAAGTGGCTATCGATCGACGCATCACATCATCCTCTCAAACAAAAATTTAGACTACAACAAAACCACTGAGCCTACAATCCTCATCAAGTACTGAAAAGAAGACACATTATGATATCGTCGATGATGAGACCACCCACCATAAAAAAGGACCACCGAAGTGGTCCTTTCTCAATCGAGTGGGTTCATGTCTCCATTGAGACAAGACCGATCGTGCGATTTTAAAGTGCGATCATCCGACGGCCAGCAAAAGTCAACAAGACCAACGCCAAAGCGATCAGACCATACACACTCATCGATGGAATGCTTTGTGGGCCTGCAGCTGAAGCCTGCAAACAGGCAACGCCGTTCTCTGCGTTGTAGGCGAAGTTTCTGAAAACAGCCGACTGAACATAGTAGGTGCCCAACGGGTTGGTCTCAGAGAAATAACTGGTCCCGAAATCATCGCTACCAGAGGAAACATACGCTATGCAACCGGCCCCTGCACTGCGGACCACCATGCTACAGCCCAGTTCGCCTTCATATTCTTCTCCTGACACACACTCGGCCTCACCCTCAACAAGAAACTGTGCAGGTATGGCATCGCCGTCATAGTCTCCCAAAGGCAAGGTGCCAATCATGTTCTCAATACCCTGCGTCAAGACGTTATTCCCCTGAAGCTCCCCAAACAGTCGCTCATCGAAGGTATAGGCGATCGGCCCGTCAACCCCAGACAGCAGCCCCCCCAAATTTAGGTCCTCAGGAGAGGCCGCCGAATCATAACCCGTGACAAAGACATAGCCACCTGCTTCAACATAGGCTTTGATAGCAGCAATGGTGCTGGCTGCGGTGCCACCAATTCCCTCGTTCTTATTACCGTCCGAGGCTGACCACACGATGAGATCGACGTCACTCAAGTCTGTCGTCTCAATTAGTTCGATCACGCCATCAACGGCGACATCATAGTACTCTTCCACTGTCCAGCCATCATTTTCTAACACACCGACGATTTCATCAGGGGTGTCAGCCAAATCATTCTCATTGGCAATAAACAGTGCGTTTTTACTTTGCGCTAGTGCACTGCCAGCCAGACCGAGCAGGACAACGGTGCACAAAGCGATAAACAATGGGCTTATTAATTTTGTTCGAAACATGATTGTTATTCCTTTGCATGATTCTGTTATTGTTCTGGCACAAGCCGGCTCTGTCACCTAAGGTTAGATGACGAAGCACAACAGCACCTCCGTCGAGCACAAAACTCGACGGCAAGTCTATCATAAATTTCTGATTTTCACAGACTTCTGTGGGAGCGCTGGGCGCGCAGATACCGCCACAGAACATTGTCACTTTTTTTATTAGTATTTCTCAGTATTGGGATGCATAATTTATTGGCCAATTCACCTCAGACTAACACCCAAAATACCCGCCAAGTGACGGGTGTCTCATGGGTTCAGCGAGGAGGCCTTTGAAGGCGGCATGAAGGGTTGGTCATTCATTTTTCGGTTTGCTTGAGCCATGAGCGGGCAGTGATGACAGATTAATTGATCACAGATTAATACTGCCGCGCTTCAGACAACGGGTGGACCTTTCGCAGCGACGCTTAAGCCCACCAGGAGACGCACAAATTGGACTCGCCGAATTTGGTTAGGTCCAAATCGCCACCAAGGCCATTAACCCAGCACCTGCCACGACAGCAAAAGACTTGGCCATCACGGCACCACCTTTCTTGAATTCATTGGGCAAGATTTCAAACAGTGCCACGTAAACAAAGGTTCCGGCTGCCAGCGCATCAAACACCCCTTCCATCAAAGCCCCCGATTGGCCTGACAAATGCTTTAATGCCAAAAAGCCCATCAAAACACCCACCGGGGTGGTGAGCGCGAACCCGATCATCCTTTGATAAAACCTCCGATCGTTCTCAGAGACAGGCGCCACCTTTAAAGCCAAAGCAAAGGTCGCGGTTCCTTTGTGCGCCAGGACCGCAATCAATAACGCCATCGCCGCCACACCTTGGCCCTCGATCCCCAAAGCAAATCCGGTGATCACAGAGTGTATCGATAACACCAAAAATAACACCGCAGCAGAAATCCCTGTCTGATGCGCTGGATCATGACTGACTCGACTATGCCCCCATTGATCAATCATCACCATCAACGCCACAGACGCGGTGGCGAGCAATCCAAACAAGGGATAATCCATCGCTGGGAAAACACTGGCCAATTGGCCTTGCGCATCAGGCAACACGTGGATTAAGCCAGCGGCCAAGAACACACCCCCCGCAAAACAGTTGGCGACCGATAAGCTGGGTCCGGCCTCGTCTTGACGACTCCAGCGCTTTGCCAAGATCGCACCCATCAATGCAGCCACAAAGATGAGGACCGCCGCCAGCAATTTAAACATTTCTAGATCCATGACACCCTCCACAATTGTCATCACGATGCACTATCTCAACACTCAAGGTACGCTGAATCTTATGCGCCGGTCAAATCGAGGGCAGCGTCACTCCGGCCAAGCCTGAAAGGAGTCTTGAAATAAAGTGCCGCAATCAGCCCCCACAATTTCATGGGCGCCCACGTCTGGCTGGCCATCGGTCAAAGGATTCCCAAAAAAATCTTGCCCACCCAACGCCAAGCCCCAATCCCCAAGAATCAAACCCGCATCTCGGGTGGGCGAGGTGTTTGCCATGCGATAGCGAGACATGCTTTGGATCTGAGTGATGGTGGTGGGTTCAAAGGGCAATGGG
>JALQZL010000099.1 GCA_023258355.1 Wenzhouxiangellaceae bacterium
GAATCACTAAGATATCAAGTGCACGGTCATGCTGGATCAACCAACTGCCTAGTTGGTCCAAAGAAGCTTGTATGTGTTTCCCAAGTCTTTGAATATTTTCAATAGGCTGTAATGGTTCTATTCGATCGTAATAATCAATCTCTGGCTGCCATTTTTTAATCAATGTGGGGATGTCGCCATAAAGGCTTTGAATATATTGATGGCAGTCAACTCCAAAGCGTCGGATGACTTGATGGCTGGGCTGAGCTTTTAACGTACCAAGTGTTGTTAACCCACAGCTCACCAAAGCATCCTGTGTCTTATCACCAATGGGCAAACACATGATGGATAGAGCATTCAGTGTTTGGTCTAAACACTGTTGGTCCCAGCAAGTGAGGCTTTGTTGAGACAGCAGTTCTGCCGCTGTGGCATTTGGTGCCACGCCATATTGCACGTTTTCTTCTATTACCTGAATGGATGAGATGAGCTGGTCAATCAATGAGAAGGCGTTTTTATATAGCGCAAGGCTATGCTTGATTTCTAATACCAGTGTTTCATTGCTAATCCAGCTCAGGTGATCGCTATAGCCATAAGAAATGGATGCCACTTGATCTTTAAGTGGGGCAGGCGGATTGTCCTGAGGCCATGTTGGGAAATGTAAGCCAAGCCACATCATCCGAATTTAAAAGTGCTGGTGTCAGGGGAATGGCCTAATGAATATGGCTCAGGTGCATCTTTGGGGTCCAATAACTCGAATACAGGCCCAGGCTTGACTTGTATTTTGACAGCGCTTCGAATGAATTGAGAGTGTGCGTGAGAGCTTGAAATAACAAACAGTGGGGCAGGTCCATTTTCACAAGCCAGCTGTAGACGGCGCATTCTGGTTGCCGTGATATCTTTTGTGGTTAACCACAAGATCACCGCACCACATAAACCCACTTTAAGCGCCTGTTCTGTCGCCCAAAAGAGGTGTGACTGGGCGTTAACAATGACCATATGTTCTAGACAAAGACCCGATTGCCTCATTGCTTGAGGGCAGGGTATCCATGGAGGTGAAACCAGCATGACTGGCTTGGCCTGTTGCGTTTGGTGAGCAAGTAGGGGCAGCAGCAGGCTTAATTCGCCACTTCCTAATGGGGTGGGCAGGAGCTCTATGATTTGTCCACAAGGCCAACCATGGTCTGGTAACTGTTGGTCTAGGTCATCTCGGCCAGTAGGTAGTGCCATGCGGTAAGGGCGCTTTGTGCCAAGCCAAATATCGTTGCGTGTACTCAGTAGTTGGTTGATGGCTTTCATCGCAGTCAGGAAATGATCGGTTTAACAACAGCTGTATATTAATACAGTTATTGTAGGACAAAGCAGGCAATCTGTGAAGCATGATGATTTGGCTTGGTTTAAACTAGCGCCTAGCCAGGATTTGGAGAGGTGCCGGAGTGGTCGAACGGGCTCGCCTGGAAAGTGAGTGTGCGGTTTATCCCGTACCGAGGGTTCGAATCCCTCCCTCTCCGCCATTTTCGTCTAATTTTCTATATAATGGGCGACCACGGAGAGGTGGCAGAGCGGTTGAATGCACCGGTCTTGAAAACCGGCAAGGGTTAGCGCCCTTCGAGGGTTCGAATCCCTCCCTCTCCGCCACTTCTTTCTCCTAGCGCCTCTGGCTTCTGTTCAACTGCCTTGTGTGGGCTTACTTGGGCCGAGCCCGGAGCCACGGATCTGTGAGATCGATACTTTTCGATTTTTCGCGTCCACACATACGTGCCATTGGTATGGCGATGGACATCCATGGATTGAAGAGCTCTTGTGTGGTCGGTGCCCTGACCTGAATACACACCACGTCCCCGCTGGCCAGCGTGACCCTTGCATTTATCTCGCCCGATGGATCAGACCAGCGATCAAGCTGAGGGGACACTGGTCCCATCCACTGATCAAAAAGACTTGAACCCCCTGGCAGCTTCGGATTTGCGCGATTCTGATAGTTTGGTTCTTCAGCGCGCGATGGGCTGGGATCTAAGTCTTCGACAATCTGGGGTAGTTGTGCTTGGAGTGTTGATAATAGTCTAGTTCCCATGGCTTGGATCGGCTCGTCTTTTGGTTCTAACACCTCAGGTAAGGAGGGCACTGTCTCGGTGTCTATGAGATCCGATTTCATCGGCTGATTGACTGTAGGCTGTGGCGTCGATTGAGACTCAGTGGGCATCTTGGGTTGTGCTTGGTTGATGAGCGCCACTTGTATTTTCGGCACTGGCAGGGGGGGTGAGACTGGCTGCAGTGAGATGCAGACAAACAATAGCCCATGGCCTGTGACGGACAGAAACAAATAAACATATGAGGCCTGTTTTTGGGTCATTGCGACGTAGCTTATCAGTTGACTGGTTAAGAAACGGTTGGCAGAGCGCATTCTGATGGCCCGAGCGCTCAATGAGAGTGTTAAACTTGATTTGTTTACTAGTCAGGAGATTTTCAATGGGATACAAGCACGTTCAAATGCCTGAAAAAGGCGATAAAGTTCGTATTGAAAATGGTCGCCTCGTCGTGACCGATCAGCCTATCTTGGGCTTTATTGAGGGCGATGGTATCGGTGTGGATATCACGCCTGCTTGTATGCGAGTTTGGAATGCGGCTATTGAAAAAGCCTATGGTGGAAAGCGCTGTGTTCATTGGGCTGAGCTTTATTTGGGTGAGAAAGCAGCTGGTGTGTATGATGGTGACTACTTCCCGGAAGAAACCTTAGATGCCATCAAAGACCTGACAGTCGCCATCAAAGGGCCTTTGACAACACCTGTGGGTGAGGGCTTTCGATCGCTCAATGTGTCTCTGCGACAGACGCTCGATTTGTATGCCTGTGTCCGTCCTGTCAAGTATTACAACGGTGTGCCATCGCCACTCAAAAAACCAGAAGAAGTCGATGCTGTGATTTTCCGGGAGAATACTGAGGACGTTTATGCAGGTCTTGAGTATGCATCAGGCACACCTGAGAATCAGAAGCTTGCCAAGTTCTTGAGACAAGAAATGGGGGCTGATTTCTTTGAGGATGCTGGCCTTGGTATCAAGCCCATTTCATCGATTGGCTCGAAGCGTCTAGTGCGAAAAGCGATTCAGTATGCGATCGATAACAATCGTTCCAGCGTCACGTTGGTTCATAAAGGCAACATCATGAAATTTACCGAAGGTGCCTTTAGAAAGTGGGGTTACGAGGTCGCCAAGGAAGAGTTTGGTGAGATCACCATTACTGAAGATGAGGTCTGGAGTGAGCACAATGGTCAGGTGCCAGAGGGCAAAATTGTGATCAAAGACCGTATTGCGGACATCATGTTTCAACTGATGCTATTGCGTCCCGCTGAGTTCGATGTGTTGGCCACCATGAACCTGAATGGAGACTATTTGTCTGATGCCTTGGCAGCTGAGGTTGGTGGTATGGGTATTGCTGCGGGGGCAAATATGGCCGATCATGTGGCTGTCTTTGAGGCGACCCATGGTACGGCGCCCAAATACGCGGGCAAAGACATGGTTAACCCCAGCTCCTTAATGTTCTCTGGGTGCATGATGTTTGACTACATTGGATGGCCAGAAGTGACCCAGTTGATTGAGGCAGCCTTTGAGAAAGTGGTGGGTCAGAAAGTCGTGACCTATGACTTTGCCCGTCTTTTGGATGGCTCTACCAAGGTACCGACCAGTGGCTTCGCCGATGCACTGATCGAAGCCATTGAGCGCGCCTAGACCGCAAGTCATGACCCCATGGGAGCAAGCTCGGCTCGCCTTAGCCGAGCCCGACCCATGGGTGAAATGCACCCTTGTGCAGGCACTGTGGTCAGAGGTATCTCAATCGCCAAATCGGCTATTGGCTGAAGACAAGCCGCGCTGGGAGAGTGCCGAGCTACCCTGTGGCCAGCCAGAAAAGCCTGAGCTGATTCCTCCCACTAAGCTACCAAAGCGTGGTTTGGGAACCATTGAAGGGCGGGTCGCGCTAATTCATGCCATCGCCCATATTGAGTTTAATGCCATCAATCTAGGCTTAGATGCCACGTTGCGTTTCTCTGGAATGCCTGACGGTACCCGAGCAACTGATCCTGGTCATTTTTATCTGGATTGGCTGAGTGTGGCCAATGACGAGTCGAGACACTTTCTTATGTTGTCGGACCGCCTAGAGACATTGGGTGCGCGCTATGGGGATCTGCCAGCACACAATGGTTTGTGGGAAATGGCTGTGAGGACCGAGCACGATGTTTTGGTCAGAATGGCACTGGTGCCTCGGGTGCTCGAAGCCCGAGGTTTAGATGTCACGCCTGGCATGATTGATAAGCTCAAACAGGCGAATGACGCCCAGACCGTGGCATTGCTTGAGGTAATTCTTGAAGAGGAGGAGGCCCATGTCACGATCGGCACACGCTGGTTTCGCTACTGTTGTGAGCTCAATGGCGTTGAACCAGACCAAACCTTCGATGAGTTGCTGCACACTTACTTTAAGCCACCTCCCCCAGGGCCCTACAACGTGCCTGCAAGACGGCGCGCAGGCTTTAGCGAGGTGGAGTTGGCCCGTCTGAAAATGAGCGAATAACCCCTACTCCAAGGCCTTCGATAGCGAACTCATGACTGGGTTGAATGACCATGGGTTTGTAGCGTGGGTTATGCGGCAACAATTCAATGCGGCGTCCTTTTCGGGAAAGCTCTTTGACTGTGATTTCGTCATCGATACGCGCCACCACAATCTGTCCAGTTCGCGCCTCTGGCGTTTTGTGGACAACCAAGAGATCCCCGTCGAGAATTCCGGCTTGCACCATGCTGTCACCTTGGACCTTGAGCAAGAAGTGCGGCTTGGGACTGAAATGACCGGGCTCCACAGCCATGAGTGCCTCTTGATGCTCAACAGCCAAAATAGGTCGACCCGCACTCACACGACCAATAATCGGGAGCTGAGTTGATGCGGGCGCCCTCAAAGTGGGCGAGGTTGGTCTGATTCCACGTGCTGTGCCGCTCAAAAGCTCAATGACACCATGCTTTTCAAGGGCTTTTAAATGGCACTGAGCTGCATTGGGCGATGCAAAGCGAAAGTGAGAGACGATCTGGGCTCGGGTCGGGGGCAGACCCGTCTGCTCCAGGTGATTGATGATGAAGTCATAGACCTCTTGTTGTCGAGCTGTGAGTGACATAGCACTACTGTATCAAAAAACAGTCCTCTCGTCAGGTGCGTAGTCGCCCAACGCCGCGTTTTGAAAGCTCACCGGCGACTCAGTCATCATCTTTTGGTGGCTTTGGGCGGACGGGCACGTAAACGCGTCTGATCGGATAAGGATAGCCGCCCCACCAACCGTGATAGTAGAGGGTCATGTCCGGTGGGTAGTTGTCTCGCTCGACTCGCTCTGGCCACAGATAGAGCTGTTCGATGGCGACCGTTGGGTAGCGGTAGATAAACTCGCCAATAGGACCATTTGCGAATCCATCCAAGCGCCCAATCAGACTGACCTCGCGACCCTCGGTGTAGATCGCTGGATCCTTAAAGCCTTGTCCGCACGCCATGAAGCGACCAAAGTGGATGTCATTTCGAATGATTGGGCGCAGGCTACGATCCAGCTCACGGGCCAG
>JALQZL010000009.1 GCA_023258355.1 Wenzhouxiangellaceae bacterium
ACCGTTTGGCAGATGGTCTCTCGACGAATCAAAAGCGATTACCTCAGGCAAGCCTTTTCTATCCAACCACTCTTGGTGGGTGGTAATCCTTTCGATACCACCAGCATTTATGGGTTGATCCATTTTTTGGAGCAGGCGCACGGCGTGCACTTTGCGATGGGTGGTACGGGTGCGTTAGTCGACGGTATTGAGCGCCTGATGCGTGAGGTAGGTATTGAAATCCAACTTGGCACGACAGTTGATCAGTTGGAGGTGCGTGGCAATAAAATTACTCGCGTCAAGACTTACGACCAGAACCACAAACACAACGAAATCAAATGTGATGCTGTGATCTCAAACACAGATCCGGCACACCTTTACGGTGAATTACTCCCAGCACAAGCAATCAAAAGCTCAGCGCAAATTAAAATGCGTCATGCCAAAAAATCGATGGGGCTATTCGTTTTATTCTTCGGCAGTCGCAAACAATATCCAGAGGTTGTCCATCATACGATTTGGATGGGTCCGCGCTACAAAGATTTGCTCAGCGATATTTTTGACAAAAAGATTCTGGCCGATGATTTCTCCATTTATCTTCACAGGCCAACCGCCACTGATCCGAGCTTTGCACCGCCAGGGTGTGACAGTTTTTATGCACTGGTCCCTGTGCCAAACCTTCGGGCTCAAATCGATTGGGATCTTGAGGGCCCGCGACTGAGTCGGAAAATCATCAAAGCCCTAGAAGACTCAATCATGCCTGATTTAAGCAATCACTTAGAAGCGGATTTTTATATGACCCCTGAGGACTTTGAAGAACGCTACCTCTCCCCCCAGGGGGCGGGATTCTCGATTGCGCCTATCTTTAGACAATCGGCTTGGTTCAGATTTCACAATAAGGCAGAAGGACCAGACAACCTCTATTTAGTGGGCGCTGGCACTCATCCAGGCGCAGGATTGCCAGGCGTCTTGTGCTCAGCCAAAGTGGTTGATTCTCTTTTAGTTGCCGCCTAAATTCTCGAATGAACCTATCCATGTCACCCAACCCATTGTCAGTGCTCGAGCAACACGGCAGAACCTTCCATTTTGCCAGTCACCTTTTGGGGGAAGAGTATCGTATGCGGGCTGCGGTGCTCTACGCATTTTGTCGCCACGTTGATGACTTGGCGGACAAATCTGACAATACAGCAGTGGCCCGGCGGGACCTACTTTACGTGCGACGCGATTTGATGGTGGCTGGTCAAACCAGCACGGTATGCCGAGACATGGCTGCGTTGATTCAAGAGACTTCAATGCCTCTGACACCGGTACTTTCACTGATTGACGGCGCCATCCAAGATTTGGAGCCAGTCAAAATTGCCAGTGAGGCTCAACTGATTCAATATGCCTACCATGTTGCAGGCACGGTTGGTCTGATGATGTGCTCTGTCTTGGATGTGACAGATCGCAAGGCCCTGCCCTATGCGATCGATCTTGGCATCGCCATGCAATTGACCAACATCGCCAGAGATGTTGGAGAGGATGCTGAGCTGGGGCGAATTTATCTACCGTCTGACTGGCTCGGTAATTTGGAACCACACCACATACAAGATCCGACTCAGACTCAGGCACAGACGCTTAAGGTGGCGACACGCCGAATGCTTCAACTGGCGGATGAGTACTATCAAAGCGGCCTTCAAGGATTATATTTTCTTCCGCGTGGCGCCAGGTGGAGTATTCTCGTGGCTGCACATGTCTATCGCGAGATTGGCACACTGATTGCCCAGGCCGACTATCAAACTTGGGACCGCAGAGCCATTGTCTCGAAACCCAGAAAACTTCAGCGTGCCAGTTTGGCTATCGCACACCACATTCTTAAAAACAGAATTCATCGACCAGAACCCCGTCATAACCCAGCCATGCATCGACACCTGCAGCAACACTACGGAACACATCAATATAAAGTTGCGTGAGTGTGACCGAGTCGACTGATGTACTAATCATTGGTGGTGGCTGCGCTGGCCTTTCCTTGGGCGTCGCGCTCCAGCAACTGGACAACCCTCCCAAAACGCTCATTATTGAACCCAGAGACCGTTATGAGAATGATCGTACCTGGAGCTTTTGGGCGCCACAACAGCACGGGCTCAGTCACTTGGTCTCCAAGCGATGGAGCAGCAGCCTATACGGCAAAAGTGGGCACTCAAATGAGCGTTTGAATCATCCAACAACGCCATATCAGACCATTGAGGCTTTGGCCTTTTACAAGTGGGCGACTGCGTGTGTTGAGGCCAGCGAGGCCGTCGATTTGGCCTTGGATGAGGCAATGCTCTCCATTGAAAATGTCCAAGACCAGTGGGTGATAGAGACCTCGAAGCGAAGACTTGTGGCCTCCTCTGTGGTTGACACAAGACCGCCTTCAGCCAAGCAAACCGCCACTGCCACTCTCTATCAGTGCTTCATTGGGGATTACATCACCACGCCTGATGTTCTAGACGACAGCGCCCTTGAATTGATGAGCGATATGTCCAACGATCAGCACGGCTTCTTATTTAGTTATCTCCTGCCTCTGTCTCCTCATCATGCCCTGGTGGAAGTCACACGCTTTGCGACATCGGCTTTGGACTGGTCAGTGCTACAGGCGGATATGACCGCGCTCAAAGCTCGGCGTGGCTGGTCCCAAGCCACTATCCACCGTAGCGAGCGCTCACGTCTGCCCATGGGCATGGCGCCATCTTTGAGTACTGATCCTACCTTCGTATTTGCGGGCACCCCTGGAGGCGCCCTGAGGGCCGCCTCTGGGTATGGCTTTTGGCGAATCCAACGCTGGGCTCAATCGTGTGCAAAAGCCTTGGTATCGAAGGGCCACCCGATTCCCCATCCCACGGAACCACTGCTCCAAAAATGGATGGATCAGCTTTTTTTATTGGTTCTAACCCATGAGCCACAACGTGCCGCAACGCTCTTTCATGCCCTGTATACTGAGGTGAAGCCAGATCGTCTGATTCGATTTCTAAGCGACGAATCTGATCTTCTCGATAAATTGGCTGTGATCGCCGCACTACCCCCGGCACCGTTCCTACGCACTTTGAAAAAATTATGGTTTGGCAAGTAGAAACAATCACTTTTTCACTGGTCGCTTTGGCAGCCTCAGTCCTTCTTGGGTTTTTTCCTGAATTAATTTCAACCAACCTACAACTCATCGCCTTGGGCTTGGGTGTTGTTGTGCTTGGCCTGCCACACGGGGCGCTAGACCCCCACATTGCTTCTCAGGCTGGGCTGGTGTCTTCAAGGAAGTCGCTGGTGGTGTTTAATGTCTTCTACACTGCGGTCGTTGTCGGCGTCATCGCCATTTGGCTAATGGCGCCCGTCCTCAGTTTGGGACTGTTTTTATTGGTCAGTGCTTTTCACTTTTCTGGTGATTGGCGGCATACCCTACCGCTTTGGGCGCAATGGCTCAGTGGGGCATCACTGTTGTTGCTGCCGATTGCTTTTCACACCAGCCAAACCGCCGAGATATTTCAAACATTGTCAGGGCCTGGTGGCGCTTGGCTCGCACAAGCACTGGCTCAATTAAGGCCAATGGTTCCCTTTCTTCTCTTGGGCATCAGTGCCTACGCACTCACCAAACGACAATTTTCTGTGGCGCTAGAATTGGCCTGCTTGACCTTACTTGGCCTCATTGCACCACCGCTTGTCTTCTTTATTATTTACTTCTGCCTGCTGCATAGCCCAAGACACATGAGGGAACACTTTCAAGACACCCCACGCGCTAGCCATACAAAGCTCTGGAAGATGTTGGTGAGCTACACCCTGGCGACGCTACTGCTGCTTAGCCCTTTGATATGGTTTTGGCATGAAGGCCAAGCCGGCCAAACACTGTTGAGAATTGTTTTTATTGGATTGGCAGCCGTCACGGTGCCGCACATGATGTTGATGGCTTATTCAGAGCACAAGAAAATCACTGAACCCAGTGTTGGAGATTAAGTTGTACCGTGCTCTGCCCCCTAAAGCGGTTCACTTCTAGTCGATACGTTACATGCCATGGATTAGGCAATGTCATGTGAGCCAAATGACCGGCTCGAAAAGCAATCGCGTCAATGCTTCGGCGAGACCCCACAGGTTGAAGCTTCAGCTTCAAATGTGAGCCACCGACGACACGGCGGTCTAAGACGCTGAACTGTCCATCGAATAATGGTTCTGGGAAACCTTGCCCCCAAGGGCCTGCTTGAGCCAACGCCGAGGCAGTCTCAACTGACAATAAGGCCTCAGGCAATGGCCCATCTGAGGCTATTTCTGGATCCTCAGACGGAATGGCTTTGACACATTGTAAAAAAACTTCTCTAAATTGCGGCAATGATGACTTAGGCAAACTTAATCCAGCCGCACCAGCATGCCCACCGAACCGTGAGATCAAACCAGGTTCACTTCGGTCAATAGTGACCAGAAGATCACGCATATGAATGGCCGAGGGACTGCGCCCCGAGCCTTTAAGGCTATCTGAGCCAGCTGACTCTGGTGCGAACGCAATCACTGGTCTTTGAATATGCTCCGCCACTCTCCCAGCCACAAGCCCCACAACCCCCTGATGCCAATGCTCCTCATATAAGCAGGCGCCTGCCAAAGACTCATCCATCCCACTTAACAGAGACTCAGTTTGTGCATAAGCCTCCTCCTGCATCGACTGTTGAAGCGCTTTCCGTTCTATATTGATGTTATCTAAGACATCGGCATGCTGCCGTGCGACATCCTCAGACTGTGCCATCAAGCAAGCCACCCCCTCAGCCATGGCCTCCAATCGGCCGGCAGCGTTTAATCTGGGTGCCACAGCAAATCCAAGGTCACTGGCGGTGATATGTTTGATGTTTTTTCCGGCCTTTTCTAATAAAGCGCGAATACCCGGTCTCACCTGCCCTGCTTGGATACGCCTTATCCCTTGGGCCACGATAAGCCGATTGTTGTCATCGAGAGGCACCAAATCAGCCACTGTTCCCAGTGCGACCAAATCAAGCCACTGATCTAGACGAGGCTCGGGCATACCCTCAAAGCCCCCTCGTTGCCTAATCGACTGGCGAAGCGAAACCATAAGATAAAACAAGACGCCCACACCCGATAGCGCCTTGGATGGAAATGGATCATCGGGGAGATTGGGGTTGACGATGGCAACCGCGTCTGGAAGCGTTGCGCCCGGTAGGTGATGGTCTGTCACAATCACATCCATCCCAAGAGAGTTTGCGTAAGCCACACCCTCTAAGGAGCTGATCCCTTGATCAACAGTCAAAAGGAGTGATGGTAAGGGTCTCGGCAGCTCATCAATCAAAGCCGGTGTCAGGCCGTAGCCATGGGTGAACCGATCAGGGATGACCCAATCAACTGCTTTAAACCCGAAGCTTTCCAGCGCTGAGACAGCCAACGCCGTTGCTGTGGCGCCATCGGCATCAAAGTCGCCAACCACCAACACAGATTCCTGAGAATCCAATGCTTTCAACAGGCGATCTACGGCGATTGATAGCCCAGACAAGGTCGGTGGCAACAAACCCGCCATTGCATAATTAGGCTCAGAAGAAAGACCTCTGCCCTTCCAAATACTGCCGAGAAGCTCATTAATCGATTGCGGCGGATTAAGGACTCGATGATTGGCTAAACGTAGCTTGACTTGCCTCAATGGGAATGCCTCCTGCCAAACCAAACAGCGCGACGACTCAGAGACCAAAGACCACTGCGACTCGCAATCTGCAGTGTCTTCATTCTTCCCAGACGCAATCTCAGCAGTGCTTGACCAAGCCATTGACCAAGCCTTTTATCACCAGCCACAGCATCGATGCTAGTCTCGATCGGCCATTCAATTAAAACATGTCGGCCTATGGGTTTGTCTGGCATAGCGCGCCATGAATATGTCTGGATACCCAGAAAGCGAGCCACACGCGCTAAGGTGTCATCTGCGGCCACCACACAATCCACATTCCATTCGCCCATCCTGGCTGGCATTTGGCCCAGCCCCCAGAACCATAGCCCCAGTCCAGTGGTGGCCTGATTCAGCACACTCCGATCCAAATTATGCATGAGAATCTGAGCCTCACTCATCATCAACTGCCAATGTTTTGCATCACTGCCCTGAGGCATACAGACATCGACACTCACCCCAGCCAAGCTCTCAAGTGGAGAAAAAGTGACCTTCGGCATTCGCTCTAATTTGAGATAAAGATCAGAACCCCCTAACCATCTTGCGACATGACCATGCTCTGCGAAGAAAACTTGAAGCTCTTGATAAACACTTTCGGGAAGTGGATCTTTTAGCGGCTCGGCCCAAACAGCATTGATGTCGGGAATAAGTTTGATTGGAGAAGCCACCACCCATGGGGAGCTAGCCTCAGGCGCCATGGGATGGTCGTTTGCCAAAGCCGGTGCCGCGCCCATAGGCCATCCCGCTAACAATTGGCCAAAACACGCATCTGGCGCCAGCGGCGAAAAGTCAGCTGATTTTAAAAGACGAAGTAACCCACGGGGTAGAGGTGTCATCGAAGACAACCACTCGTCAAGCGCTGGGATAAAAAAGGTAAGCGACTGACTAGCCGTCGTACCGGACCTCAATAACTTCATATGATCGCTGACCACCTGGCGCTTCAAATTCAATCACATCACCCTCTTCTTTGCCGATCAAGGCTCTTGCCAGTGGAGCGCTAATGCCTATCTTGTGTGACTTAGTGTCTGCCTCTAGATCCCCGACAATTTGCCATGTCACCTCCTCGCCATCACCGGCTTCATCAACCAAGACAACGGTGGCACCAAACACGATTTTGGCGCCTGGATTTAACTCAGCAATATCAATGACGCGCGCATGGCTGAGCGCAGACTCAAGTTCTTTGATCCGTCCCTCAATAAACCCTTGTTGCTCACGCGCCGCATGGTACTCCGCATTCTCTTTCAAATCACCATGAGCGCGTGCTTCTGCTATCGCTTCAATCACGGCAGGCCGCTCAACTTTTTTAAGACGCATGAGCTCTTCTTTTAATCGCTCGGCGCCTTGTTTTGTGATGGGCACTTGACTCATGGGGTTTCCTCCATCGCATACAGTTCATTCAGACTTCTAACGTCTAACTCATTCCAATGATCCAGCGCACGCAGTGTCGCCTTCGCACCGGCTATGGTTGTAGAGTAATTGATTTTCTGCTGCAATGCAGTCCGTCTAATGGAGAAAGAATCGGCAATGGCTTGCCGACCCTCGGTGGTATTAATGATGTAATCAATCTCACGGTTTTTGATCGCGTCGACAATATGTGGCCGCCCCTGAGTCACTTTATTGACATACTCGCAGGCCAGCCCCGCTTTGGTCAGCGTGTCATATGTCCCCTGTGTTGCCACCAAAACAAATCCACGTGCAATCAAGGCCTCAGCGATGGGAATCAGGCGCGCCTTATCGGCATCGCGCACACTCAAAAAAGCGCGTCCAGAGGCTGCAGCATTGATACCTGCCCCTTTTTGACCGCGCGCCACAGCAGCGCCAAAGGTCAATCCCACCCCCATGACCTCACCAGTTGATCGCATCTCCGGCCCCAAGATCGGGTCAACGCCTTGAAACTTGATAAAGGGGTAGACTGGTTCTTTGAGCGCATAGAATCGCGTGGGGAGGTCGTGGGTGTAACCTTGCTCAGACAAGCTCTCACCCATCATGCACCGTGCGGCAATCTTGGCCACAGCCACACCGGTGGCTTTGGCAACGAAGGGCACCGTTCTGGATGCACGAGGATTAACCTCAAGAACAAAAATATCGTCGCCACGAACAGCAAATTGAACGTTCATCAATCCAACAACCCCCAGCGCCAAGGCCATCTGGCGAGTCTGATCCGCAATCGATGAGACGGTTTGTGGTGGTAAAGAGAACACTGGGAGGCTACAAGACGAGTCACCTGAGTGCACCCCCGCTTCTTCAATGTGCTCCATGATGCCTGCGATCACCACTCGCTCGCCATCACAAATCGCATCGACATCCACTTCGATGGCATGATCCAAAAAATGATCCAAAAGGACTGGCGAGTCATTAGAGACCTTAACAGCCTCAGACATATATCGTCCTAACTCATTTTCATCGTGCACGATGTCCATCGCACGACCGCCTAAAACATAGGATGGCCGGACAACCAATGGATACCCAATTTCTCTCGCCAACACCAATGCGTCCTCATTGGTTCTGGCTGTTCGGTTTGGTGGTTGCCTGAGTGCCAATGTGTCGAGCAATTTTTGAAACCGCTCGCGGTCTTCAGCCAGATCAATGCAGTCTGGGGTGGTCCCCACTATGGGCGCCCCGTTGGCCTCCAGTGCTCTTGCGAGTTTAAGTGGTGTCTGACCACCAAACTGGATGATGACACCATCAGGCTTTTCGACTTCAAGAATAGAGAGCACATGCTCCAGTGTTAAAGGCTCAAAATAAAGCCGATCTGATGTGTCGTAATCTGTTGAGACAGTCTCTGGATTACAGTTCACCATAATGGTTTCATAACCCAAATCACGCATGGCCATCGCTGCGTGAACACAGCAGTAGTCAAACTCTATCCCCTGCCCGATTCGGTTTGGCCCACCGCCCAGCACCATGACTTTCTTCTTCGTCGATGGCAGCGCCTCACACTGCTCTCCCCAGCTGGAGTACATATAGGCTGTTGTTGCCTCAAACTCTGCAGCACATGTATCCACGCGCCGGTAGCTTGGGTGGATGCCATGTTTTTGACGAAGTGACCTCAAGGCTGTTTCTGAGTCGCCTGTCAACTCTGCCAGACGAGCATCAGAAAAGCCATATCGCTTGAGTGCCATCAGCTTTTCTTTCGAGAGCTCAGCGCACTGTGTGCCCAGCAACTCATTTTCAATCTCAACCAGCTCCAAAATCTGATCCAAAAACCAAGGGTCCACATGGGTGAGCTGATGCACCTCATCCAACCCAAGACCTTGGCGAAACGCCTCAGCAATATAAAGCAGCCGACTGGGCCCAGCCTGTGATAGCTCGCGTTTCAATAGGCTTAAGTCCTCATCCTGATCCACAACATGATCAGGTGAATTCAACCCAGTCAGCCCGGTCTCTAGGCTAATAAGGGCCTTTTGCAAAGATTCTTGAAAAGTGCGTCCAATGGCCATCGCCTCACCGACCGACTTCATCTGGGTTGTTAGACGATCATCGGCTGCAGGAAATTTCTCAAAGGCGAACCTTGGAATCTTAGTCACGACATAATCAAGTGTGGGCTCAAACGAAGCGGGTGTCTTCCCGCCAGTGATTTCGTTCTCCAGCTCATCAAGGGTGTAACCAACCGCCAACTTAGCGGCTACTTTTGCAATTGGAAAGCCTGTCGCTTTTGAAGCCAATGCAGACGACCGAGAGACACGAGGGTTCATCTCTATCACCACAATCCGTCCATCATGTGGGCTGACCGCAAATTGCACATTAGACCCGCCGGTGTCGACACCAATCTTACGCAGTACTGCAATCGCTGCATTTCGAAGCGCTTGATACTCTCGATCCGTCAATGTCTGTGCAGGCGCAACAGTCACAGAGTCACCCGTATGAATGCCCATCGGATCAATATTCTCGATCGAACAGATAATAATGCAGTTATCCGCTCGATCCCTGACCACCTCTAGCTCAAATTCTTTCCAACCCAGCACAGATTCCTCGAGCAAGACTTCTGTGGTTGGTGAGAGATCCAACCCGTGCGCCACGATTTGCTGAAACTCTTCATGGTTATAAGCGATTCCACCCCCTGAACCACCCAGCGTAAAAGAAGGTCGGATAATGGTTGGATAGCCAATCTCTTTTTGAATTTCTAGGGCCTCTTCTAGACTGTGGGCCACTTTGGCTTTGGCCACCTCCAGCCCAATCTCACCCATGGCTACCCTGAATTGCTCTCGATCCTCAGCCATATTGATGGCTTCTTTAGAGGCGCCGATCATCTCCACACCAAATTCGGTGAGCACACCCTCGCGTTCTAAATCCAAGGCACAGTTGAGTGCCGTCTGTCCGCCCATGGTTGGCAAGATGGCGTCAGGACGTTCTCTGGCGATAACCTCCCGAACTGTTTGCCAGTGGATAGGCTCAATGTAAACGACATCAGCAATTTCTGGATCAGTCATGATTGTTGCAGGGTTGGAGTTCACCAAGATGACCTTGTAGCCCTCCTCTCGCAGTGCTCGAACGGCCTGCACGCCTGAGTAATCGAATTCGCAGGCCTGACCGATCACAATTGGTCCGGCTCCAATAATCAAGACTGACTGAATA
The DNA here is from genome assembly GCA_023258355.1 of Wenzhouxiangellaceae bacterium. GTDB lineage: Bacteria > Pseudomonadota > Gammaproteobacteria > Xanthomonadales > Wenzhouxiangellaceae > Wenzhouxiangella. The sequence goes on from JALQZL010000009.1 coordinate 10,211, forward strand.
TCTTGTCTCTTAGGCATCAGGTGTCCGCCATCCACTTAACGAATTGATTAAACAATGGGTACAGATCATGAGGGCCCGGGCTCGCCTCAGGATGACCTTGAAAGCTCATCGCCCGCTTATGCTTAATACGGATACCTTGGATACTCTGATCAAATAAGGAGCGATGTGTCACCACCACATCCTCAGGGAGCCTGGCTTCATCAACAGCAAAGCCATGGTTTTGGCTGGTAATAAACACCTGCCCGGTTGACTCGTCTCTGACCGGGTGGTTTGCGCCATGGTGACCAAACTTCATTTTGATGGTTGAGGCACCGGCACCCAGTGCCAACAGCTGATGACCCAAACAAATCCCGAGCGTAGGTAAATCACTCGCCAATAAGTCGCGCACCAACTCAATGGCATAGCTCAAAGGCCGTGGATCGCCAGGACCATTGGAGAGCAAAACACCATTTGGCTTAAGGGCAATCACTTCCTCAATTGACGACCGTGCAGGCACCACTGTCACCCGACAACCCAATGACCTCAGAATGCGAAGCATATTGCGCTTAACACCGAAATCGACGCAGACCACGTGGTGGTTTGACGCTGGCGCAGCGAGCACACGGCTTGGATCAAGCTCAATCACCCCATCGGTCCACTCAAATGGGGCGGTGACCGACACGCCACTGGCCAAATCCAGCCCCTGCATGGGTGGGCATTGACGGGCTTGCTCAATGGCCTGATCAGAAGACACCGATTCGCCGACCACGATGGCGCCATTCATGGCACCGTGATGTCGCAAGTAAGCCGTCAGCGCTCGTGTGTCGACGCCGGCTATCGCACATCGCCCCTGTGCCTGCAAAAATTCATCCAGCGAGCTCTCAGCACGCCAAGAACTGACTCGCCGAGGGTAATCACGCACCACCAAACCCATGCAGTGCATGGCATCGGACTCATGGTCTTGTGAATTAATGCCAGTGTTGCCAACATGGGCGGCTGTCAGGGTAACGATTTGGCCAGCATAGCTCGGATCGGTCAGGATCTCCTGATAACCCGTCATGGCGGTGTTGAAGACAACTTCCCCGACGCAACAGCCAGGTGCGCCAAAACCCACACCAGAAAACACTTGACCGTCTTCCAGCGCTAATATGGCTTGTAGTTGGGACAACGCTTGACCTCCGGTAGGTGGGAGCAAAATACCCCCGATCCGGATCCCTATTCTAAACCAATCGACTGGGCTCAGCGCACTTAAAGCGCCAAAATTTGTGGAGGCATTTCAAGGATATCGAAAGTTTCAAGGCTATGGCCTTGACCCAATAAATGGTCAAGCCACTTCACCAACGCTCGATTGAGGCGCCAGCTCCTCACTACTTGGCCATGAATAGGCAACTCTGGCCCAGCAAACCGGCGGATCCCCTGCTCGGGACTAAATGCGGTGGCTTCTGCGAGCTTGGCGTCATGGTATACCCGAACAAAGGCATTGGGATTTTGAAGCTGCTGCTCACCCAACAAGTAGGTCAGCTGCAAATAGGTGGTGTAGTCATGCCGCTCAATGACATTGAGATACAAGTCTGGGCCCGATTCACACCGCGAAACCAAGCAGTCAGTTTGCCTCAGCTGATCAGGCAGTAACAAACACAAGCCCCCATAGATGGCGCTATGGAGATTCGGCAGCTGACGAGCCAACCTGCGAACCTCTGGGTTATGTATTTGAGTACCCGTTAACATCATCAACAGGATAGCAGGCTCAGGTCGCCTGTCCCTCAAAATCTTCTGCCTGAAGACCCTGACTGAGTAAAATCCGGCTCGCCAATTCCTCAATCGACGACCCTGTTGATGACAACTGGGGGACACCCTCTGAGCGCAACAAGGCCTCGGCTGCCTCTACTTCGTAGCGACATTGTTTGATAGAGGCATAACGGCTTCCAGGGCGCCTTAGCTCTCGAATTTTACTGAGGCGCTCAGGGTCGATGGTGAGACCGAATAGCTTCTTTTTATGCTGTCTCAGGAAATCCGGCAACCTCGGTTGCTCCAAATCTTCCTCAGTCAGAGGATAATTGGCCGCCTTGATGCCGTAATGGAGGGCCATATACAAGCAGGTGGGTGTCTTTCCAGAGCGTGAGACACCGACTAAGATCACATCCGCTTGGTCCATCTTTTGGCTAATGCCATCATCGTGGGTCAACGCATAGTTAGTCGCCTCCATGCGATCTTCGTAGACATGACGGTCACCCATTCCATGCGCTCTACCCACACCTGGATTGGGCTCTCTGCCGAGCGCAACCCCTAATTTCTTTACAAAAACCTCAAATAAATTAAATACATGGGCATTACTTCTCGAAATAATTTCAGTAATTTCCGGATCAACGGTGGTGGAAAAAACAACACACTGCTCACCCGTTGTCTCTGTGGCGCGGTTGATCAACTCTGCTGAGTCTCTGGCTTTCGAAGGGGTATCCACAAATGGGAGTCGAATCTGGCGACACTCCAGATCGCCAAATTGCGTTAATAAACTATGGCCAAATGTCTCGGCAGTGATCGCTGTGCCATCTGAGACAAAAAAGACGGTTCGTTTCATAGCATCCTCTGGTTACAATAGAGTTCGTTACTTTATCGGTATGGGGAATGAATTCAGTGACTGAGTATATCCTGTGGCTCGACCAACTGGGCATGAATGACTTAGAAAAGGTCGGTGGTAAGAACGCATCGTTGGGGGAAATGATCAGCCATTTGGCTGAATCAGGCGTCAATGTGCCAGGTGGTTTCGCGACCACAGCGGAGGCATTCCGTCTGTTTTTAGATCAATCCGGACTGGCTGAGCGAATAAAGACCTGCTTGGCAGACCTAGACGTGGAAGATACCCGTGCCCTGGCACAAGCAGGCACCATGATTCGCCAGTGGATCATGGAAACTCCCTTGCAAGACGAATTGCGCTCAGAGATTACACAGGCATGGGAGGCCATGTCGGCCCGATATGGCACGGATATGGCCGTGGCGGTCCGCTCGTCGGCCACGGCAGAAGATTTACCCGATGCCTCCTTCGCTGGCCAGCAAGAAACATTTCTCAACGTTCGGGGCATCGACGATGTCTTAGAAAAAGTGCACGCTGTCTTTGCCAGTCTCTACAACGATCGCGCAATCGCCTACCGAGTGCACCATGGATTCGATCACCACGATGTCGCTCTGTCGGCTGGCATTCAGCTGATGGTTCGTTCAGATCTAGGTGCCGCCGGCGTTTTGTTTACCCTTGATACTGAATCAGGCTATCGGGGGGTGGTTTTCGTGACGTCAAGCTATGGTCTGGGTGAGAGCGTGGTTCAAGGTGCCGTCAACCCAGATGAGTTCTACCTGTTTAAAGATAATCTGAGAAATCACCTCCCCGCTATGCTCAGGAAGACCCTTGGATCAAAAGCCACTCGAATGGTCAATCAGGCCGATAGAGGGGTGAGCGTTGAGGAAACACCTCCTGAACTGGCGAATCAGTTTTCGATCACAGATGCTGAGGCCACTGCCCTCGGACAGATGGCTTTGGCCATTGAAGATCACTACGGTCGGCCAATGGATATTGAATGGGGCAAAGATGGGCAGACTGGTGAACTTTTCATATTGCAAGCGCGCCCCGAAACCGTCAAGAGTCGCCACGATCAGACCATGGAGCGGTTCAAACTGGAAGGTGCTGGAGAAGTCCTGGTACAAGGTCGAGCCATCGGCCAACGAATTGGCGTAGGCCAAGCAAGAGTTATTCAATCACTGGATGCCATTCATGAGGTCGAGTCTGGCGATGTCTTGGTCACCGACATGACAGATCCAGATTGGGAGCCGGTGATGAAACGCGCCTCAGCGATTGTCACTAACCGAGGTGGTCGGACATGCCACGCTGCCATCATCGCTCGGGAGCTTGGCATTCCTGCCGTGGTTGGCTGCGCTGATGCGACTGAAAGAATCCAACACGGCCAGACAGTTACTGTCTCCTGTGCTGAAGGCGACACGGGGTCCATTTATGAGGGCAAATTGCCCTACAGCGTGGCAGAAGACTCACTCGATGATATGCCCGAGGCCCCTTTGAAGGTCATGATGAATGTGGCTAATCCAGACCGTGCCTTTGACTTCGCTCAGATCCCAAATCATGGCATTGGACTGGCTCGGCTTGAATTTATTATCAATCGAATGATTGGGATACATCCGTTAGCGCTGTTAAACCCTGATGACCAGCCAGAACTGGTCAAAGCAGAAATTAGCCAAAGAATCAGAGGTTATGCAGATCCAGTGAGTTTCTATGTTGATCGCCTTGCCGAGGGTATCGCGACAATTGCTGCACCTTTTGGACCCCATCCCGTGATCGTCCGATTATCTGACTTCAAGAGTAATGAATATGCCAACTTGATTGGTGGCCGAAGCTACGAGCCAGAAGAAGAGAATCCGATGATTGGCTGGCGGGGAGCCTCACGTTATGTGGATGACCAGTTTAAGCCAGCCTTTGAGCTGGAGTGTCGTGCCCTTAAAAAGGTGAGAGAAACGATGGGGCTGTCACATGTCTGGGCCATGGTCCCATTCGTGAGAACAGTCGAAGAGGCCAAAGCCGTGATCGAAGTCATGGCTGAATTCGGTTTGAAAAGAGGTGAGCACGGGCTGAAGGTCATTATGATGTGCGAGCTGCCCTCCAATGCGCTATGTGCCGAAGCGTTCTTGAGTCATTTTGATGGATTCTCCATTGGATCTAATGACATGACTCAATTAGCGCTTGGGCTAGACAGAGACTCTGCTTTAGTCGCTCACCGCTTTGATGAACGCGACCCTGCGGTTAAGGCACTGCTTAAGATGGCGATTGAAGCGTGCAAGAAGGAAGGCAAGTATATCGGCATCTGTGGTCAAGGTCCGTCTGACTATCCTGATCTTGCCGAGTGGCTGATGGAACAAGGCATCGAAAGTATGTCCTTGAACCCCGATACCGTGGTAGATACTTGGCGACAATTAGCCAAACAAGGTTAAGTGATTGCCGACTGCTCAGGCTGTGCTTGTCCGCCGAGTGCGCCCATATGCATTCGGTAATGCCTCAACTCTTCGATCGATTCTCGGATATCGGCCAGCGCTTGATGGTTACCCGTTTTCTTAAATCCGCCTGCGATCGAAGGCGACCACCTCATCGCAAGCTCTTTCAACGTGCTCACGTCCAAGTTTCGATAATGGAAGAAAGCCTCCAGTTGTGGCATCTGGCGCGCCAAAAAACGTCGATCTTGGCAAATGGAGTTACCACACATTGGCGAAGCCTTGGGCGCAAGGTATTGGCCCAGAAAAGCCAAAGTCTCGGCTTCAGCCTCCGCCAAACTGACTTCGCTTTCCAAGCAGCGTTTGACCAAACCCGAATCGGTATGTGTCCTTGTGTTCCATTGGTCCATTGCAGCCAAAGTCTCGGCAGGGGTTGCGATTGCAGCCACAGGTCCTTCGGCCATCACATTAAGCTCAGCGTCAGTCACAATGGTTGCAATCTCTATGATCTGGTCTGACTCACAGTCAAGGCCGGTCATCTCTAGGTCAATCCAAATGAGCCAACCTGCATTTTTATTCACGTCATTCATATCGAAAATCAAGGTGCCTCGGGTCTATCGTTACTATATCAGGATGGTGAAGTGAGATGAGCAATACTGACGCCCGCGTTCTAGTCGCCCACTCCGATCACGGTTCTGCGCTGGTGGCCGACGGATCAATGGTTTCCTTTAATTTTCGGAAAGGCGGAGACAGACCTTTGGCGGGTGATCGAATTGAACTAGACGATGATCACAGGCTGGTTTCCATTCATCCACGCACCACAGTCTTTGGACGTGGAGACCATGCCGGTCGATTTCGGCCAACAGCGGCCAATATTGATCAGCTCTTAATCGTCGTAGCACCAGAACCCTTGCCAAGTCTTGATCTGATTACCCGCTATCTTGTCATGGCAGAGCTGCATCAGATCACACCGATTGTTGTCGTGAATAAGGCCGACCTCGGCGTGCCACAGCGCCCCCCATTTACTGATTTAGAGGCACTGACAAAACTCGGCTACACAACACTGGCGGTCTCTGCCAAGTCAGACGAAAACTTGGCGCCACTGCAGGCCCTGACGGCTGGCAAAGTCTCATTGTTGGCGGGCCAATCTGGTGTTGGCAAGTCCTCCATACTCAATGCGCTCATTCCGGATACTGAAATATTAACTGGCCAACTGTCAAACGCCACTGGTAAGGGTAAGCACACCACCACAACAACGCGCTTTTACCCATTGCCCTATGGTGGGTTTCTCGTTGACTCTCCTGGCGTCTGGGAATATGGCCTATGGGCAATCCCCACTGAGGAATTGGCACACGCTTTTAGAGATTTTCGACCGTTCTTGGGTCAATGCCGATTTCGAGACTGCACTCATGACCATGAACCACATTGTGCAGTCATAAAAGCCCTCAAGGATGGCATGATCGACGAGAGCCGACATGAGGCGTGGAGACGACTACTCCGAGAACAAGCCCGTTACTCAAAATAGCTTTTTACCATGGCAACACCTCGCCATTAGCATGTCGGAAACACCCGGTGGTCTCAAGACTCATCTCCTCAATGCGCTGCCGCAACTGTTCGGCCGACTGTTCCGCTTCCACGTGCCCGGTATAACGCGTCATTCCTGTTTTGACATACCCCGGATGGAGGAGTGCCAAGCTGATGCCTGCCGGGGCCAAATCGATCGCCAATGATTTGCCCGCACTGTTAATACCGGCCTTAGAAATGCGATAGGCGTACTGCCCACCAGAGTCATTATCTGCCATTGACCCCATTCGAGAGGTGATAATTACCACTTTGGCACCCTCCCCTAGGTGACTCCGCAGGGCTTGTGTGACCCGCAGTGGCGCCAGCGTATTCACCTCAAATTGCGCTCGATAAAGTTCAAGCTCCTCTTCTATCTGGCTCAATTCAGTCCTGCGAAGCAGGCCGGCATTATTAATGAGGATATCAATCGCTATGCCTGACATACGCTCGCTCAGGTTAGCAAGACACGCCGCATCCGTGACATCGATGCCACTGACAATCGTCACGTTCTCGCAAGCCTCTAGGGCCTCCGAGCTCTCTCGGCAAACCGCGAACACCTGTGCACCTTGTTGAGCATACTGTTGTGCCAACGCCAAACCAATGCCTCGATTAGCGCCAGTGACCAAAACTGTCGTCATGCCTTTACTCCAACCCAATATGGTGAACCATGCAGTTTAGCGCTGGCCTTATGACGACATTGTCAATCTGACTGATATACTGCCCGAATGCCTCCTCTAGCCCAAAATTTGGATCAGAATAGCCACGCATGGCGTATGCCGGGCGAATTTGAGCCACAATCTGCCATCATGATGGCCTGGCCTCATGCGAAGACAGATTGGGCAGCGCAATTGGCGTCCATTCGTGCTGAATACACAAGCATTTTGCAAACTATCTTGTTGTATCAGGAAGTTTTACTGCTGGTCGATCCGGAAGATCAGGATGCGCTGCCCGATGAGCTGATGACACACAAGCGCCTGCATATCGCTCGTGTCGGCTTTGATGACACATGGTGCCGAGATTTTGGTGCCATTAGTCTGGTGAGTTAAGACCGTCTTATGCTACTCAATTTCGAATTTACTGCTTGGGATAAGCCCTACGGTAATCGGCGCGATAATCAGGTTAACCCTACGCTCTTTGCCCATCCCCCTTTTCGACGATTAATTGGTGATTTCGAGACCATGGATGTCAACTTTGTCCTTGAGGGAGGTGCCATTGAATCCAATGGTCGGGGCACGATTCTTATTAATTGGTACTGTCTCAGGAAACGGCATCCTGGCCTGACCGACGATCAGATTCATGAGGCACTTAAAACTCATCTGCGTGCAAAGTGTGTGGTGGGGATAGATATTGCTCCACACCAGGGTGATGACACTGATGGGCACATCGATACGATGGTTCGGTTCGTAGCCCCTGACAGACTGGTTGCGCAATCGCTATCAGCAACCACGGATCAAGCCTTGCTAGAACAGCAATTGGATGCGATTCGGCTGACTGTTGATGACCAAGAAAAATGCAAGCCTCAAATTACCATGCTACCTGCTTTGGCCCATGACACTGCCTGGCCCTTTAATTACGCCAACTTCATTCTGATCAATGGCGCATGTCTGGTACCGTCATTTGGACTTGAAACAGATGCTATCGCCCGAGATACCATGGCACAGGCTCTGCCAGACCGCACCATTCATATGGTGCCTTCTTACCACTTAATGACGCAGTTTGGTGGGCCACACTGCGCCTCCATGCAATTCCCAAGCACGCATTCTCATAAAGGCTAGATCATGACTTTACCCGTACTCCCCATAGCCCTCATTCAGCACGCCATGAGTGATGACTTGGAAAAGAACATTGAGACCAGCTGTCGGATGATCGCTGAGGCGAGAGCCCTTGGTGCCAAGTTGATTGTTTTGCCAGAACTTCATCGCTCCCCCTATTTTTGCAAGTCTCAAAATCCAGCCTTCTTTGAGTATGCCGAACCCTTAAGAGGCCCCACTTTTCAGGCCCTGTCTAAAGCAGCCTCAATGCATGGGGTTGTTTTGGTAGGGAGCATCTTTGAAGCACGTCAGCCTGGACTGGCATCCAATACGGCCATCGTTATAGAGACCAATGGCGAGTTGGCTGGCCACTATCGCAAAATGCATATTCCTGACGATCCGGGCTACAACGAAAAATTTTACTTTTCGCCGGGCGATCTTGGCTTCCATCCCATCGATACTTCCCTGGGCAAACTAGGCGTCTTGGTGTGTTGGGACCAGTGGTTCCCAGAGGCAGCACGGTTGATGGCGTTGGCTGGGGCGCAAGTCTTGATCTACCCAACTGCCATTGGATGGGACGTCGCAGACAGCGCAGAAGAGCAGCAGCGTCAGCTGGATGCTTGGCGAATCATGCATCAATCACATGCCGTTGCCAATGGGCTCCCGGTCTTGGCCTGCAATCGCGTGGGATACGAACCAGACCCCAATGGCAACCAACATCCAGCAAAGTTTTGGGGGCACAGCTTGGTGACTGGCCCACAAGGCGAGGTATTGGGAGAGGCCACGGAGGATGAGGCCATTGTTGTCCAAGATCTCGACCTCAACCAAACAGCGGATGTGCGGCGCATGTGGCCTTTTCTTCGGGATCGTCGCATCGATGCTTATGATGGATTGCTCTCACGTAGCCTGTGCGGAGAGGACGAGTGATCACGACGCCCGGACCAGAGGAACACATTTACTCGCCAAGTGAGCTGAACAATGAGGCGAAGCGTCACATCGAGGCAGGGTTCGGTCGGATTTGGATAAAGGGTGAGATCTCTAATCTTGCCAAGCCAAGCTCGGGTCATCAGTATTTCACGTTAAAGGATGCCCAAGCGCACATTCGGTGTGCGTTGTTCAAACAAAACAGCCTAGGCCTTGCTGTTGAACTCAATCTTGGTGATGAGGTTTTGGTCTATGGGCAGGTCAGCCTATATGCTGCCAGGGGAGACTACCAACTGATCGCATCATCGGTGTTCAGTGCGGGTGTTGGAGATCTTCATGCCCAATTTGAACAACTCAAAAAGCAACTCGCCTCAGAAGGGCTTTTTGATGACGCAAACAAAAAGCCGATACCAAAATGGCCCTCACAAATTGCGATTGTGACCTCCTCTTCTGGCGCCGCTTTGCGCGACATCCAAAAGACTTTGGCCAAACGATGGCCTGTGGCAAAAACTAAGCTGTACCCGTCTGCCGTCCAGGGCACAGATGCCCCAAAAGCACTGATCCACGCCCTTAAACAAGCGGACATGGTGGCTGAGAATGACGTCATCATCCTCGCTCGAGGTGGTGGCTCATTGGAGGATCTGTGGTCTTTTAATGATGAGTTGTTGGCACGCACTGTGGCCTCGATGACTCACCCGGTCATTACGGGTGTTGGACACGAAACCGACACCACCATGGTTGATTTTGTGTCTGATCTACGCGCCCCCACCCCCACCGCTGCTGCGATGCTTGCAACACCCGATATGATCGAGGTGATTGCCACATTGGATGGGCTTGACCAAAGAATACGACGTGCGATGGAGAGGTGGTTGAATCAAGCTGATCAAGGCTTGGACCTTTTGGAGCGCAGACTTCTCAGGACACATCCTCAATCTGTTTTACAACGCAATGAGGTAGGTTTAGCTCAGCTATATCAGCGCTTGGTCTTGGCCCAGAAACACCAGCGCGAAAAAGCCACGCAGGCCTTAGTTCAGCTCTCGCGTTCTTTAGATAGCCTAAGTCCACTGAATGTTCTCTCGCGCGGCTATGGCGTAGTGACTGATGAGTTTGGCAACGCCTTTGATGAGCATAACCCACCGAAATCAGGTCAGAAGCTTAGGGCAACGCTCGAGGTTTTTGAGATCACCGCCAGCATTGACTCAGTGGCACGACCCAAACACGAGGCAACTTCTTGAGACAGTCACTAAAGGTGATTGGCCACCACATCAGCCAAGCGTTTGGCAAGTGATTCAACCAGAGCCTGGTCTGCACCCTCAATCATGACCCGAACGACTGGCTCTGTTCCAGAGGGCCTCAGGACCACTCGGCCAAACTGCCCTAGCTGTGCCTCAGCTTCCTGCACCGCATCACAGACAGGCCCAGCCCATGCTGTGTCAGATTCGACTCTCTCGCTAACGGGTACATTAATCATGGTTTGAGGATAGATTTCCAATCCATGACTTAACTCACTCAGTGACTGCCCGGTCTGTTGCATGATTTCACAGACTTGCAGTGCCGTAATCAGACCACAACCGGTACCCGACCTGTCGAGCGATAAAATATGGCCAGATGCCTCGCCACCCAATGACCAATTCAAGGCTGTCAGTCGCTCATGAACATAGCGATCCCCAACAGCTGCACGCTCGAAGGGAATTCCCAGTTCCTCCAGGGCCTGAGCCAATCCCAGATTGCTCATTACAGTACCGACAACACCACCGTTTAGCCTGTTGTTGGCCCGAGCTGCACTGGCAAGAATATACAAGACACGATCGCCATCTACTATCTCGCCGCGCTCATCGACCATGATCACCCTATCGCCATCACCGTCAAAGGCCAAGCCAAGGTCAGCGCCTTCTGACCTAACCACTTCAGCCAATGACTGAGGGTGGGTCGAGCCACAATGTCGGTTGATGTTGAGACCATCGGGACTATCGAAAAGACAGCGAACCTGACTACCGAAAGAGCGGAAAACCTGAGGCGCCACTCGATAGGTTGCCCCATTGGCACAGTCAAGAATGATATTGAGGCCAGATAGACTCAGATCTGTCTCAACGGTTTTTTGGCAGAAACGTGCGTAGCGGTCAATCGCATCATCAATTCGGACGGCTTTGCCCAAATCTTTAGGCTCTACCATCGTTAAGCCCCGAGTGAGGCCCTCTTCCAGCTTCTCTTCAATCGCCAGCTGGAGAGCATCATCCAGCTTCTGACCATCACTGGAAAATAGTTTTAAACCGTTATCGTGGAATGGATTGTGTGATGCCGAGATCACAATACCAGCATCTGCTTTTAGCTCCTGAATCAGGTGTGCGACTCCTGGGGTGGGTAGCGGCCCAAGTAGCAGGCTATCCGCTCCCGCCGCTGACAGGCCTGCTTCCAGTGCCGATTCAAAAACATAGCCAGATATTCTGGTGTCTTTACCAATGACAACCCGACGATGACCCTCTTCCTTGCACAAAACGGTGCCGACCGCCCAGCCAAACTGTAAGACGAACTCGGCCGTCATGGGAAACTGGCCCACTCGTCCCCGAATACCATCAGTGCCAAAGTATTTCATAACAATCCCCTTTTACCCTACTCTAGTTCTTATTGTAGTCATACACGGCAGCCCACACTTTGAGCGCATCGCAAGTTTCTTGGACATCATGCACCCTGACGATGGCAGCGCCTGCCTGTGCTGCGATCAGACAAGCGCTGAGTGATGCAGCCAGACGCTCTTTTGGAGACTCCCTTTGCGTCAATGCACCAAGCATCGACTTTCTCGATAATCCCGCAAGCACCGGTGTCCCAGATTGGACCAATTCGCTTAATCGTGCCAACAAAGCGACATTGTGATCTAATTTTTTACCAAAGCCAAATCCCGGATCGATGATCAGAGACTTTTTATCCATACCCACTTTTTCACACGCCAACATGCGTTCAGTTAGAAATTCCATGACCTCAGCAACGACGTCATCATAGTTTGCCTGTGCTTGCATGGTCTCAGGTGTGCCACGCATGTGCATCACAACCACTGGAACGTCACAAGCCTTGGCCACTTCCAGTGCTTTTGGTGCCTGAAGCGCATTGACATCGTTGATCAAATTAGCGCCAGCACTCACGGCAGCTTCCATCACTTCTGGCTTTGATGTGTCTATCGATATCGGACAATCCGTGTGCAAACGAATGCCCTTGATCACAGGAATGACGCGATCAAGCTCTTCTTGCAAAGACACCGGCAAGGACCCAGGACGGGTAGACTCACCACCAATGTCAAGGATGTCTGCACCCTGAGAAGCCAGTTGCAGTGAATGCGCGATTGCCTGCTCCGCGGCAAAGTGGTCCCCACCATCAGAGAACGAATCTGGAGTGACGTTCACGACACCCATGACCATCGGACGACCGGATTGAGGCGCACCGTGGATGCGCGCCAGTAATGCCGCCTTAGTCAAGGTCAACCCGGAGCAGGTTCCCCCGAAGGCTCATCGCCTCCAGTGGGTTTATCAGCACTGGGGACGGACGGCGGTGCGGCAGAATCGTCATGCCAATTTTTCGGTGGATCAGGCTCTTGACCTGACATGATTTGATCGATCTGGTGCGTGTCAATTGTCTCGTAACGCATCAGCGCATCAGCCATCACCTCTAATTTTTCTCGATGCTCAACAAGAATACGCTTGGCTTCTTCATACGCATCATCAATAAAGTGTCGAACTTCCTGATCAAGCTGACGATGCGTCTCATCAGAGATGTGCTTGTGCTGGGTGACAGAGCGCCCTAAAAACACCTCGTCCTCATTCTCGCCGTAGGCCAAAGGCCCCATCTTGTCTGACAACCCCCACTTGGTCACCATGTTGCGTGCGATTTGAGAGGCTCTCTCAATGTCATTGGAAGCCCCTGTCGTCACATGATCTTTGCCATAGATAATCTCCTCAGCAACCCGTCCACCAAATAAGCTCGCCAATTGGGACCGAAGCTGTTGTCGACTCATGGAGTACTTGTCTTCTTCTGGCAGGAACATGGTGACACCCAATGCCCTCCCACGAGGAATAATCGTGACTTTGTACACTGGATCATGCTCTGGAACGATGCGGCCAACAATGGCATGACCCGCCTCGTGATAAGCGGTGAGCCGTTTATCCTCTTCCGACATTGCCATGGATTTGCGCTCAGCGCCCATCATGATCTTATCTTTTGCTTTCTCAAAGTGAGATTGATCGACAGTCTTCGAGCTTTCACGAGCAGCAAACAAGGCAGCTTCATTCACCAAATTGGCCAAATCAGCCCCAGAGAATCCGGGTGTGCCTCTGGCCAAAACCCTTGCATCCACATCGTCGGCCAGCGGCACTTTGCGCATATGTACTTTGAGGATCTGCTCGCGCCCTTTAAGGTCGGGCAGTGGCACGACCACTTGACGATCAAAACGGCCAGGACGCAGCAAAGCGGGATCCAACACGTCTGGTCGGTTGGTGGCAGCGATCAAGATGATCCCTTCGTTACCTTCGAACCCATCCATTTCAACGAGGAGTTGATTGAGCGTTTGTTCTCGTTCATCATGTCCCCCACCTAGACCTGCTCCTCGGTGACGGCCAACAGCATCGATCTCATCGATGAAAATAATGCATGGCGCATGTTTTTTTGCGGTCTCAAACATGTCCCGAACACGCGATGCACCCACCCCAACAAACATCTCCACAAAATCTGAACCTGATATTGAGAAGAATGGCACTTTGGCTTCCCCTGCAATGGCACGCGCCAACAGCGTCTTTCCTGTTCCAGGTGGCCCCACCATCAAAATACCTTTCGGGATATGGCCACCGAGCCTTTGGAATTTGGCGGGACTTCTGAGAAACTCCACCAATTCAGTGACATCGTCTTTGGCCTCCTCGCAGCCAGCCACATCCTCGAAAGTCACTTTGACTTGGTCTTCTCCTTGCAGCTTGGCTTTCGACTTACCAAAACTCATGGCGCCACCGCGCCCACCCATGCCGCCTTGCATCTGGCGCATGAAATAGACCCACAGGCCTACCAGCACCAATACCGGCAACAAGCTGATTAAGATATCTAAAAAGAGTGAGCGACCCTCGGGTTCCTTGGCAATAATCTCGACCTGATTGTCCAAGAGGTCTTTAATTAGACCATCATCACTGGGGGCAACAACAGAGAAGACCTGACCATCTCGCCTAGTTCCCGTAATGGTTTTTGCGCCTGGTGTTTCTTCGATCTCAACGGAGCCCACCATGCCATTGCGCACGTCATCCAGAAACATCGAGTAAGTCATTTCGCGACTTTGCTGCTCAGTTGGCTGAGAGTAGTAATTGAATACACTCATCAATACCATCGCAATGATGATCCACATCAATAAATTCTTCGAAAAATCACTCAAAATGCTTTCTCCAGTTCGCTTGATCTGTCATCTTATCAAAAGACATGGTCACCCACTGTCTTTGATCCCCTTGGCGACGATATAAACCTCTCGACTTTCTGCCCTCGAGGACTTCGGCTTTTTTACCTTCACCGACTGAAATGATCGTCTAACCTCAGTGAGAAATTCGTCAAATCCTGCCCCTTGGAAGACTTTGACCACATAAACACCCCGAGGATTCAGCCAATCCTTGGCAAAACTGAGCGCCAGCTCGGCCAGATACATACTTTTGGCCTGATCAGCAGGCCCGATACCCGATATATTGGGGGCCATATCGGATAAAACAACATCCACGCGCGTTTTTTCGTCCGCCTTACGCAGCATCGACTCAAACGCCTCCAACACCTCGGCCTCACGAAAATCTCCCTGCAAAAAGACCACCCCGTCGATGGCTTCCATTGGCAGGATGTCCAAAGCAAAGACCTGGCAACTTGGATGCGCACGTGCCCGTGCTACCTGAGCCCAGCCCCCGGGGGCCGCACCTAGGTCAACAATGACCTTGGCTGAGCGCAGAAAATGCTCATTATCGTCCAATTCCATCAACTTGAAAGCGGAGCGTGCGCGCCAACCTTCCTCATGTGCCCGTTTGACATAGGGATCATTGCGCTGTCTTTGGGTCCACCGATTTGAAGACAAAACCACCCACCTTTCGTGTTCTAGAGAGATTTTCATCAGGTACAATGGCATCATGCCATTAAGCAATCAGCAAAGGAAGTACCTCAAGGGTTTGTGCCACGACCTAAAACCGGTGGTCACTGTTGCAGATAAGGGCGTCAGTGCAACGATCGGCGCAGCGATTGATGAGGCACTCAACCACCATGAGCTCATCAAAGTGAAGGTAAGGCAAGAACGAGATGACCGTGCCCGGCTCATGCAGGAGATCCTTGAGGCATCATCGTCTGAAAAGGTCATGAGTATTGGCCAAGTCCTCTGTCTTTATCGCGCCAACCCAAATAAAGCGACTGACAAGCGAATTAAGCTGCCGAAAGCCTAGGGTAAGTGCGGGCCATGCAACTGACTGAACACACACCAGGAAACTATTACTTCATCCAATCTGTTGGCCCAGGCCATGTCACCCTCCAAGGCATCACTTATCACCAAAGCTTGGTGGTTGGCGCTCATTTATTGGAGACAAGCTGGGAGGTGCCCTCTATGGAGGCGCTGACGGCAGACCACCTTGACATCCTTATCAAGTATCAACCTGAGGTGATTATTCTCGGCCAAGGCGTAACACAGCGCTTTCCAGACCCCGCCGTCTTTCATCTCTGTCACACCCAAGGCATCGGGCTTGAGTGCATGACTTTGGAGGCGGCCTGCCGGACATTTAATGTGTTGATGAGTGAGAATCGTCGAGCACTGCTGGGAATTCTATTTCCAATAATTCAATAGCAAAACTCACTCAATTCGCCCCACCTGATAGGTTTCATCTATACTTGGGTGTGTGAACTTAAGAGCCCTACACTATTTCACCACACTCGCCGAGCTTCGCCATTTCCGCAAGGCCGCTGAGCGGTGTCATGTCAGTCAACCCACACTCAGTACTCAGATTAAGAAACTTGAAGAGGAGTTAGGTGCCGATCTGTTGGAGCGCAATGCCAAAAAACTCCTGCTGACCCCCGTCGGTGAGCAGGTATTGGTGCACGCAAGACAGATACTGAGTGAAGCACAAACCATCAAACGTATCGCCCGAGGGGCCGATGATCCTTTCAGTGGTCCGATCAGTTTGGGTGTCTTCCCCACGCTCGCACCCTACTTTCTGCCCCACATTATTCCCAAAGTGCGCCAAGCTTTTCCAAACCTTCATCTGCAACTTTTTGAAGAAAAAACAGAAGAGGTGATGGACATGCTCTCAGCGGGCCAAGTGGATGCGACCTTGGTTGCCCTGCCCATTCCCGGGGACCAGTGGCAGATTGAGCCTTTGTTTGATGAACCCTTCGTTGTCGTTGTTCCCTCGCAGCACCGATTGGCAAAGAAAAAAGCAATCACAGCCTCTGACCTATCACAGGAAACGCTCCTCTTGCTTGAGGATGGCCACTGTTTCAGAGACCAAGCGCTTGAGGTTTGCCAGTTAACAGGCGCCCAAGAGGACGTGGACTTTCAAGGCTCGAGCCTTGAGACATTGCGTTATATGGTGGCTGCCAATAGTGGCTTGACCTTGCTTCCAATCTTGTCGACGAAGCCGCCGATCCCACCCACTGAGAATATCGTCGTCAGACCCTTCGTCGAACCGACGCCGAAACGCACCATCGCGCTGGTTTGGCGGCAAAGCAGCTTACGCTACGAGCTACTTCACAGCTTGGCGCAACTGTTCAGATCTCTCGATCACTCCCTGCTCACCCCATAGCGCAAACCGCTTACAAGACTTACCCTTGGGGCTTGATGCTAATGCCTGCTAAAGAGCCACCGGATCAGGAAAAACATGATAAGAAAGCTGGGCACAAACAGCAGGTTGATCAAAATGATGCGCTGGCCCAGCCGCTCGATATCTTCGTTGAGCTGACGTCGCACTTGCCTAAGCGCTTGGCGAAGGCGCAGACGCTCTTCGATAAACGCCTCCAGCTCCGCTCGCTGAGAAACCGTGAGCCTTTCCGGCGGAAGCTCTCGTAACGGCGCCAACTGCTCATTGGCCTCGACCAGAGCATTTTGGAGTGCTTGCTCAGTCGACAATAATTCGACCTCAGCACGTCGGCGCATCTCCTCAACCAGACCAAAGGGCCGATAGGAGGGCTCCCGACTACGCAACCCAATCAGACTCGGGTCCCCTACCAAGTTATCAATCGCATTAAGGACAAAATCACCATTCCCAGCAAACTGATCGATCCACTGCGTACCCAAGACTTCTTGCCTACTCACCCAGTATCGGTCAGCCAGCAAATCGATGTCCGAAACCAAAATGGCGGGCGTGGGTTCTCTGAGCCGAACTGCAATACTAAACGCTTGGTCACCTGATCCAATTTCTTGAAATAATGCGGTCGTGGCCTCAGCGACCTCGTTGGTATCCATCAGTCTTGAGGTGGGGAGTAAGGCAGCCTCCGTTGATGACTGTACAATAGCAACCCCAGTGTCTTGGGCATCGAGGACCCAATGACCAGCAGTGGCCACATTCACCGCATCCAGTGAGACAGTCACTGGATCATCCGCATCAAACTCCGGGGGTGTCAGTCCCAATACGGCAGGATGTCGTATCGGGGCAGCATCAGGCTCAAGCGTGACCTGTAATCCAAGTTGACGATCAGCAATAAAACGGCTCTGATCGATACCAACCGAAAAAAGGTCCCAAAGCGGATGATCTTGGTTCAAGCTTTCACGAGCGCCTCCCAATGATTGGACCAATGGATCAGCGAAGACCAACATGGGAAGTTGATCAGTCATGGCCGCCTGAATCGACGCCTGAAAATCGTCTGACATCGGCGGTGGCTGAATCACAATGAGCAGATCGAGTGCAGACGGCAGCGCGGAGGCTGTTGTAGGAATCTCAATAAGGTCATAGCGTGACTGCATCTGTTCATAGATAAACCACGATTGGATGGGAAGCTCGGTGAGCAACCCTATCCTGGGAAGGCGCGCTTTTTGTGCCTGGCCGATGGCTTGAATGAGCTCAT